>JANNXZ010000354.1:0-8226 GCA_031409835.1 Nitrospirota bacterium | reverse complement strand
GAACTGAAGCCCGTTCTTCTTTCGTTTCAGTCCCATGCTAGGCATCTTAGCCTGTATCGACCATAATGAGGTCGCAGGAGATTTAGGGTCAAGGAAATTAAGGGTTAGGCTTGCGTATTGACTTATTGAAGGTGGAACTCGTTCACGCGCGGGAGTTTCATATATGTGCCGCCGTTACTCATCGCCGTTCGGGTCTGATCCGACTGGTGGCGCAAGAGCAAGAGGCTCGCATCTTGGACCCCACACAGTAGAGAGAACGGAGGGCTAGTTTTTGAGTTTGGTTGTGGGCTGAGCGGCGATGAGGGCCAGTTTTTCTGACCGGGCTAGGGATTTGATCGCAGCTTCGCGTGTGAGTGCTGCGCTTTTGTTGCGTCGAAGTTCGGTATACCGCACCCTCAACGGACTTCGGTGTTTCGTGTACTTTGCGCCTCGGCCTGTCCTGTGCTCTTCCAGCCGACGCTCCAAATCATTGGTAATGCCGGTGTATAGGCTGTGATCCGAACACTCCAGGATGTAGACAATCCACTTCATTTCGTCGATTCCACTTTTCTCCAAGAAATTGGCAGCCAGAAATCAGGAAACGTGGAAGCAGCGTCAGCGCGCGCAGTCGATTGTATCAGGCTCTCTGCTTGCGGCGGCAGAAAAGAGCAGCTATTCTCTTCCTACTTCGGAGGTGCTCATGACGACTGTCTCAGAGATTGCGCCGGATGTATTTAGGATTTCCACGTTCGTGCCGGATTTCAATCTGCAGTTCAATCAGTTTCTGGTTCGCGACGAGGAACCGTTGCTGTTTCATACCGGCCCTCGTGCGATGTTTGCTGCGGTGCGGGACGCCGTGGCGTCATTGCTCGATCCGGCAAAAGTGAAATGGATCGGGTTCAGTCATCTTGAAGCGGATGAATGCGGGACGCTGCATGAGTGGCAGCAGCTTGCACCGGCATCTACGGCAGTCTGCAGTCTTGTGGGCAAGTTGGTCAGCATCGATGATTTCATGGCGGTGCGGCCGGCCAAGGGAATGCAGGATGGGGAGGTGCTGACGACCGGTAAGTATCGCTTCCGGTTTCTGCATACGCCCCATGTGCCTCATTGTTGGGAGGCGGGACTGCTGTTCGAAGAGACCCAGCGCACGCTTTTGTGTTCAGATCTGTTTCATCAGGATGGCGATGTCGAGGCATCGACGCACTCGGACGTACTGGACCGATGCCGGAAGGTGCTCGTGGACTATCAACAGGGGCCGCTGGCCAACTATATGCCGTACTCGACGCTCACGGCGCCAACGCTCCACCGGCTGGCAGGATTGCAGCCGAAGACGCTCGCGACGATGCATGGTTCGGCTTATATCGGGGACGGTTCCCGCGCGCTTCGTGATCTGGCTACTATGGTGAAGGAAGTCCTGGGGCCGACTTTGTAAGTCTCGGTCGCTCGACTCGTTCGTGCCGGTGATCATTGCAGCCCCTCAGTATCCCGCCACTCCTTACCATTCACGTCTGCCCATATTGCATGCACCATTCGTTGGTCGAACCCAAACCATGTTCCCTTGTCCCGTAAGTTCTGCAAGTATTTCATATCAGCATCTTTCAGGGTCTTTGGGCGGGGTTTGAGAGCAAGCAATTGGTGTATGGCCTCTCGCTCCCTTAGCGAAGGGCGCACCATTTGTGAGCCTTCAAGGAACGGCCCTTTCTGTGGCGCCTGAGTCATCTGCGTCAAGTGCATCGGGATATGTGAAGTATCTTCAGCACGCAACACCGATATCGCCGGCATCATATTCATCGCGATTGCCAAAAAAATGACAATCGAAACTTTTCGCTTTCTGCGTTCAACGAGACCCGTGACGGTCATAATTTCATGCCTGGAGCGGTCGTTGTTCATGGACAGCGCTCAACCGCGCGCTGCCTCATTTCCTGATTGGGGCAAGCGGGTGTCCGTTCTCCGACATACACTTCCAAAACGTAAATCTCTCTCTATCTATGCCGGCACTATTGACGATGCCGCCGTCCGCATAGGCTTCGAAATGGCCACCCGGCACTTCTCTTTCAACTGTCTTTATGCAGAGACCAACCACACGATCGAGTTCACGCCGTTGTGCTTCTGAGGGCGCTGGATCGAACGGGATTGTTTTGAAAGACCTTCTATCGAGGGACGTGAGCGGCTCTGCAGCGTTGACCAGCAAGGAACTGAACACCAAGCAGATGAATGAAGCAATGACTGGCAGTGTCATTCGTTGGGTATATGTGAGAATTTTCGCAGGGACGCGGCGATGGGGATACATGATTCCCTCGGGTTTGCACACGGTGTTCATGAGACGGCTTTGGAGGTGAGCCTCATTGGTGACGAAGCAAGATCAAAACGGCTGCCTACGGATGGTAGCAGGACTTTTTGTAGAATGCGATTGACCCAACCGTGAAACGGTACAATTTCATACGACCGTATCTCTAGATACCCGTTGCCGGTCTGTACGAGGAGTCTCCCCGATTCCTTTGCGATGATTTGTCCAGGAACTCTCCCTGATGCAGTTCCCTCTTGAGGTTGCGCATCGTAAATCTTGATCGTGCGGCCATTCAGACAGGCTGTGAGAGGTTCATAGGGTTGTAATGCGCGCAACAGATTTGCAATGTGTCTCGCAGGTCCGTTCCAATCAAGCGTCGTGTCGGACGTGTTCCTCTTTCCAAAATAGCTGCGTTCCGCAATATTTTGCGGCGTGGGGTCGATGGTTCCTTGTGCCATGGCATTGACGGACTTCGTCAGGAGCGCAGCCGCTGCATGGTGTTGTCGCTGCGTCAATTGCCCAGCATTCTCGTTCTCTCCGATCATCAGTTCTTGTTGGGCGACAATATCCCCCGCATCGATTTTTTCCGTCATCACATGAACGGTGAGTCCTGCAAGCGATTCCCCATTCTTGATCATCCAAAACGCCGGATCTGGTCCTCCATAACGAGGGAGTAGTGAGGGATGACAATTTAACACCCCTAACCGAGGAGTGTGGAGAATTGCCGCTTTTAAAATCTGAGGAAAGAAATAGACGACGATAAGATCGATGTGCAAGCCCTTCACATACTCCACAAATTTGGGAGCATTCACGCTGGGACAGGGAGTGTGCGGGATTCTTTCTTGTTCAAGCCAAGTCCAGGTGTCGAATCTGGCTTCAATTCTCCGGGTTGGTTTGGATTGGGAGAAAATTGTTTTGGCGGCGGTCCAGATCGCCTGATGCGAGCCGCCATTCTTCGGACCTCGCTCCCATGTAGGGGGAACCCAGGTTACAATAGTATGCCCGCACGCTTTCAATTGTCGGCCAATATCCCAGTCGTTAATCTCCGAAAGGACTAACAGACGTAGTGAGGGTATGTGAGAGATCGCGGAGGCCGCTTTCGCGCGGGGGTCGAGGCTCATAGCTTTTTTACGCTGAGGTAACGCTGGATCAGCGATAATTTCCGGCAGCATATAACGCGGGAGCGTTACGCTACAATGGGGCATCAGCTCTTCAGAAATCGCCGTTACTGAGCCGACCACCAAATAGGGCGTATGTGGCCGTTCGTGGGCGCCATGACTTTGGCGGTGATGACCCGTGCCAGTCTGGGACATACGGGGCGTCCCCGGCACGCGGGTCCTCTGACGGTCCTCATCTATATGCTAGTCAACCTCGGTGCTGTAGTGCGGGTATTCGGTCCGATGACGGACCTCCCAGCCAATCTCGTATTGGGTGTAGCGGCAGGTAGTTGGAGTGGAGCCTATCTATTGTTCGCCCTAGTCTATGGACCCTTCCTTCTTCTCCCGAGCCTCGACGAGTGACGGGCTGACAGCAACTATTTGGATAGAGTCCTCGACAGACTCAGCTTGCTGTTCCTATGTGCGTCCGAATCGATCTGCTTCAAGGCGCTGAGCTGATCCGTCAATTCCGCAATCCGCTTATCGCGACTACGAATTCGCCGCTGAAGACTGGGTACTGATAGGTCTGCATTTTCGGCTGTTTCCCCAGCCCGCAATGCGGCAGATGCACCTGCCGCACGCTGTTGTCCCAGCCATGTGCGTACCAGCCCTTTCATCACCGCTAACGCCCCATTGGGCTTGTCGACGGAGTCTGGGTGGGAAGTCCGGTTGGCAAGAAACCGAATCCAGCGCGCGCTTGAATCCGCGAAAGGACCTTTCGGCGCAACGGCCATCGCCTGTTGAAAAGAGGCCGCTGCCGCCTCCCCGTTCTCGAATAACGCGATCATCGCACGTGTGAAATGTACCTGATCGCAGGATCGGTGTTGCGCGCAGGTGCTCAGCAACGCTTCTTGCTCACGATGTACGGTTTGCAAGATTGCTGTGTCGGTTACATCGGCTTGAAATACTGGTGCGGTACTAGGCGGTGGAGTACCATTCACCATCGCACACCCCCATAGCATTCCCGTCATCAAGAGCCCTGATCCATAACGAAACCACATCGCAATGCCCCTTTGTGTGACGAGATTTCAGCGCCTTTGCTAAGACAAGTTTAGCAGATGGTGCGAATCGTGACGGCTCTGAGGCCGAGACGGAAACACGCAAAAAAACAAGGGCCCACTGCTTTTTTGACCGCCTTGTCCGTGCGTGTGCTTGGGGGGGGAGCCATGAAGAGATTTCCTATCGCCTTGGGCGTCTCGGATGTGGAGGCATCTCCGCCGAGCGTGATGTGATGGGATGCTCTGGAAAGGGTGTCACGATCGAGCAGCAGACTCCAGAGCTTTGGCCGATCTGGCAATTCGGCGATCAGCAAGGTATCGCTGACGCATAGCTGTTCCTTTAGCCTGCACCATTCATGACGGTTCATGGCGAAATTGCGCAGTCGCCAGGCGAGGGGCAAGTGGCAAGTGGCATGAGGCGGCCACAAGGAGTCTCTTTCCTCTCGCCTCGTGCCACTTGCCCCTCGCCCGGCTTCTCTACGCTTTCGCAACGAAGTGTCATGAATACTACGAGGGTAACTGTTTTTCTTGTAACCGAGGCTGAGAGCAAGGTACTATAGCCTCGAGTGTCTTAGCTGCGCCACAACCGCCGCTTGCACATTTCAGGAACGTATTGACAACCTCGTTATCCTCGTATTTACTTAAAGGTGCTGTGGCAACGATCCGTTCATGTGCCTCCTTGCTCGTGTTCACGCTGCTGTTATGCACCGTATTCCCGTCCACGCAGATTGGGTGGTCTTTCAATGGTATATGCGGTTCGGTCGGCGATACTGGGAGCGGGCATACGTGCGATTTCAGTGACGCCGGGGAAGCAACCGATTCCGAGGACGATTCGCAGCAAGAGGCGCCGGAGGGCTGCATCGTTTCTCGAGTGAGTGTATCCGATTGTGAATCAAGCCGTTTCCTTGCCTCGATGAACGAGCTTCCCCCGACCACCCTGCTCATCTCCAGGCTGTTACACCCTCCGACCGCACGCAGTTAACGCAGCTTCGACTTCTTGTTTCGTTTTCGATCTTGATCAGACATGTTCATCGTGACTCCGAGGGAGGCAGCACATGCCGGCTCGTCTTTGGAATGGTGTCGTAGTGGTAGCCGTGATGGTGGTGGTGGCGGCGAGTGGTGCGCTGTTGCCGCCTTTCGCCCAGGCGAAAGAGCAGATGCCCACGTTCGAACTCGACCGCATCATCGACTTGGCGCTGGAGCGGAACCCGGCGATCGCAAGCGCCAAGAGCGTGATCGAACAGAGTGAGGGCAGTCAAATCCAAGCCGGCGCCTATCCCAACCCTACGATTGGCGCAGGGACGGCAAATGCCGCGCTTCGAGACCCCAGCACCGGAACGCGCTTTACGGAGCATAATGTGTCTGTGCATCAAACGGTGGAATGGCCGGGCATGCGGGCGGCTCGTCAGGACGCGGCAGCCGCAGGTCTGGCCAGTGCGACTGTCGGCCTCGACGTAGCCAAGCTCAATCTCATTGCGGAGGTGAAGGGGCTATTCTATGAACTGCTGTTGGCGGAGCGAACGGTCGATCTTCTACAGCAGAATTTGGAAATTGTTCAGGAAGTGGCGCGCATTGTCAAAGCCCGTGTCCGATCCGGCGAAGGCCCTCAGTTCGAATTGGTGAAGGCGGAAGTGGAGGTGCTCAAAGCCAAGCAAGAGATAACGAAAGCCAAGAATGTCGTGCGGGTGAAACTCGTCGGATTGGATACCTTGACGTCGGGGGCCTTAGGGCCTCACTACAAGGTACAAGGAGATTTCAGGTCGATTCGAGAGCGTCTGGACCCGGAGCAGATGGTGACGAGGGATCCATCACAACATCCCATTCTCCAGCGCCAGGTAAAACTGATAGAGCAGGCTGAATCCACTGTCTCCAAGGAGCGGCAGTCTCGTGTGCCGAACGTCACCCTGTTCGGTGGCTATGCCAGGGAGGTAGGCCGTGAGGCGGTGGTGGGGGGCGTGAGTGTGCCGACGCCCTTATGGTATCGGCAGCAAGGGCACATTGCGACGGCGCTCGGTACCCAACGAAAAGAAGAAGCTGAGCTGATTCGAGCCAGGTACGACCTCATCCGTGCCATCAACCAACATACTCGTGAGGCGGAAACGGCGCAAGATCAGATCATCGTCTACGAGGAAGGGCTCTTAAAACAAGCGCAAGAAGCCCTTCGCATTGCCCAATTGAGCTTCCGCCAGGGCGCCTCCAGCCTCCTGGATGTCCTCGATGCCCAACGGGTCCAACGCCAGATCACCGTGGATTACAATCTGGCGCGTTTCGAACTCTCCCTGGCGCTGACGAGGTATGAGCGCGCGATAGGCGGCCCACTCTAACTAGCGAAAAGGACAGATGAGAGGCATGGTCATTACTTCCGTCCGATATACAAATCAATGCGAGTGTTATGCGCGCCCTCGAGGCCGTCTGAGCGCGATGTGCCGCGTCTTCTTCGGCATGCTGCTGTTGGCCTCCTTCGCGGGCTGTGACCGTGCGCCGGCCACGGTCCCGGCTGAAGAGCACGTGACGAAACATTCGGCAGGTAACGCGCATCTTGTTCGACTCTCACTGGATGAAGTGACCCGATCTGGCGTGACGGTGGCGCCGGTGGAACGAACGGCATTTCGTACCTACCGTACCTTTCCCGGCGTTGTACGGCCGAACGAACATGCCTTGGCGAATATTACGGCCCTCGTGCGTGGGCGGGTAGCCGAGGTGCATGCCGATTTGGGGCAGATGGTCAAGCCCAATCAGTTGTTGGCGGTGCTCCATAGCAGCGATCTTGGGCTAGCCCAGTCTGCATACCTCAAGGCCAAAGCACGGCGACACGTCGCGGAGCAGGCCTATGAGCGGGCACAGTATCTGTACCAAGAGAAAGTGATCGGCTTGGCGGAGGCGCAGCGCCGTGAAGGAGAGATGATCAGTATTCGGGCCGAGGCTCAGGAGGCTCTCGAAGGGCTCCGGTTGTTAGGCATGGGCGACAAAGAAATTGCAACTCTTGAGCAGACCCAAAAGATTCGCTCTCAGGTTTCCATTGTGGCACCCTTTGCCGGCCGGGTGATTGCGCGGGATCTCACCAAAGGGGAGGTGGTCGAAACCACCCATAAATTGTTTGCGGTTGCGGATCTCTCGATGGTCTGGGTGCTGGGGAATGTATCGGAAAAAGATATCTCGTATATGCAGCGCGCGGCAGCCGTTCCGAATCAGCTGGTCGAGGTCTTCGTGCCCGCGTATCCCGACGAAGTATTCCAGGGGACGGTCTCGTATGTCGGCGATGTGCTCGACACCGCGACGCGGACCATGCAGGTGCGCCTCATCTTGGACAATTCCAAGGGTTACCTGAAGCCGGAAATGTTCGCCACGATCCGCGTCTCTTCCGAACCGGCATCGGGTGTCCTGGTCGTTCCCGAATCGGCCATTCAGCACGATCAGGGCCGCAGCTTCGTATTTGTGCAAAATGAACCCGGCACCTTTGAAGCCCGAACGATCAAATTGGGCGAGAAAAACGGGACCGTCGCCGAGATCCTCGAAGGGTTGCAGGAAGGGGAAGCGGTCGTCAAGGAAGGCGGCTTCACCTTGAAATCCGAGCTGTTGAAGCCCAAAGATTAAGCATGGTCGACAAACTTATTGAGTTTTCTCTTCGCCGCCCCTTACTCATCCTCACATTCGCCGGCCTGTTGACCCTTCTGGGGGGCTACGCCTTCCGTACGATTTCGATCGACGCGTTTCCCGATGTAACGAGCGTGCTCGTGCAAATCGTGACGAAAGCGCCTGGCTTGTCCCCCGAAGAGATGGAACGGCTGGTGACCTTTCCCATCGA
>JANNXZ010000353.1:0-2336 GCA_031409835.1 Nitrospirota bacterium | reverse complement strand
CCCCAAACTGCGAATTCCCAATGACGCGATGTATCGCTTGCTGCGTGAAGGGTGCATCACCGAATTCGATGTAAAAAAGGCGTCGGGAGAGACGGTCGATCGACGGGGATGTGATCTGCGGGGTCTCGACCTGCGAGGGCTGGATGTCGATGGATTGGACTTCAGAGACTATTATTTTCGACAGTCGAATCTGCGTAGCGTCGACTTTCGCAAGGCACGGCTTGAAGGCGCCAGCATCAACGCCGCGAAAATTTCAAGCACCTACTTCCCTGCCAGCCTGACCGCCAGTGAAATTGAACTGTCCATTCTCCACGGCATCCGCATGCGCTATCGCTCCGAAAAGTGAGACAGGTCAAGAAGTGCTGAGTGCTGAGTTAGTTCCGGACAACTCAGAACTTAGAACTCAAAACTCAGAACTCGGCGAAGCCGTTGACTCAAAACTCAGAACTTCCCAGTGACTCAAGCCTCGCCACTGTTTTCCTGAGGCTGTTTGCCGGAGATGTCTTTCTGACGGAGCAATTTCGTGAGGTAGGTCCGTTGTAGCCCAAGCTCTTCGGCTGCTCTGGTTTGGTTCCATCCATTTCTGCGCAACGCGTCTTCGATGATCTTCCGACCGTGGGCGTCCATGCTTTCATGGTAGTGACGGGGAGGAGATCCAGTTCCGTTCTCAGTTGCCGGGGAGGCTGGTGAATCTGGCAGGTGCAGGTTCGAGGGCTCAAGGGTGCCCTCGGGGCACAAGATCGCCGCGCGCATCAGCACACTTTCAAGTTCGCGGATGTTGCCGGGCCACGGATACTGTTGCAATGTCTGGATGGCATGGTCGCTCAGGACGCAGGAGCGATGAACCCCCATTTTGATAGCGCGATTGAGGAAATGCCTGGCGAGCGCAGGGACATCGTCGATCCGTTCGCGCAGAGGTGGGAGGGGCACGGTGATCACCGCGAGCCGGTAGTAGAGATCCTCGCGAAATGTGCCTTGTTGGATTGCGCGGCGGATGTCTTTATTCGTGGCCGCGATGAAACGGACATTGGTGCGTACTGGCTGCGTTCCGCCCACACGATAGAAGGTCTGATCCTGAAGGACCCGAAGCAGGCGGCTTTGCAGGGGGAGCGGCATGTCTCCAATTTCATCGAGAAATACGGTTCCACCTTCTGCCACTTCGACCTTGCCTGGCTCCCGTTTGACCGCTCCGGTGAATGAGCCCTTTTCATGACCGAATAGTTCGTTCTCGAGCAGGTGCTCCGGCAACGCCGCACTATTGACTGCGACGAATGGTTTCGAGCGGCGTGGACTCCAACGATGAATGGCGCGGGCCACGACTTCCTTTCCTGTGCCGGTTTCACCGAGCAGGAGGACAGTCACATCCGACTGCGCCGCTTGTTTGGCGATGGTGAGTTGCGCGGACATCTTGGCGTTGGCTCCGACAAAGTGTTCGTACCGATCGTCGACTTCCTGACGGAGGACATCGACCTGATGATGCAGCGCCACCGTGGCCAGGGCTTTGTTCACCACGACGGTCAAGTGGTCGGCGCTGAATGGTTTCGTTAGGAAATCGAATGCGCCAAACTGCATGGCGTGCACAGCGCGCTCGACGGTGCCGAATGCGGTCAGGATGACGATGAGCGGTGTGGTGTAAGTGGCGCGAGTGTCCTTTCCGGTTTGCGGATCGCTGTGCGAGGCGCCATTCACTCGTTCCAGGATCTCCAAGCCTGACAGACCGGGCAATTCCAAATCCAGGAGCGCGAGATCGAACTCTCTCTGTTCAATCAGGCGCAGCGCGTCCTTGCCGTTGTCGGCTGTGACAGCCTCGTGCCCCATCCATGTGATTCGATTCTCGAGTCCGAGAAGAATATCGCGGTCGTCGTCAACGATGAGAATTTTTGCGCGCATCGAAATATACTCCTCTCATCAGAAATTAGAAATTCGAAATGTGAAATTTGAAATTCCCAAAACCTCGAAATCTCGCCCGCCCCGACAATTTAACATTCAACATTCATCATTGAACATTCCTAATGCGTCTCGCTCGTCCCGCCCTTCCCAGTTCGCCGCCAACTCAGAATTCAGAACCTCTTTCTCATCTCGTCTGGCCAACTAATTCCGCATTCCACATTCCTCATTCCGCATTCTCTCCCCGATTGCCAACTCAGCACTGAGCACTTCTTCACCCGTCTTGCCCGTTCTGCGCTTCCGGCGAAGACGCGACAGGCAGAGTAAAGTGAAATTTTGTGCCGGCTCCTGGCGTGCTCTCCACCCAGATGGCGCCTTGATGCATCGTCACCAGGCTTTTGGTAATGAAGAGCCCAAGCTGAGCCCCCTGAGCGGCGGGGTGGGCAGAC
>JANNXZ010000352.1:0-3154 GCA_031409835.1 Nitrospirota bacterium | reverse complement strand
TTGCCGAACACCGAAGGATCTGTTGGTCCGGTGGGCGCGAGATTCCGGGTCGATTAAGCCCGCCGCCATTCATAACGGCGAAGGCACGAACCATTATTTCCACATGACCATCAACTCCCGCGGCGCCGCGATGGTGCTCATCGCCACCGGCAACGTGGGCAAATTCGGCACCGGGCAACATACCTGGGCCGGCAACTACAAAGCCGGAACATGGACGGCGACGCCCTGGTCTGGTGCCGGTCTCGCGGTGCACACCGGGGAGGACCCCTTCAACATCACGCTGGATCCGAATGCCCACGGGAAGGAAATCAAGACCGCCTCCTATTACTACGGCGAAGAGGTCGGCTACTGGAATCATGGCGACACCGCCTTGATCGTCAACACTCCGAAATACGGGCGCAAAGTCTTCACGGGGAAGACGCATATGCCGACCCCGAGCAAGTTCCGCTGGGTGTGCAACGTGAACGTACTCAACAACGCCAAACATCACTATGACATGGTCAAGAATGTCGATCCGAACATCGAGACCCTGATCACGCAGGATGTCGAAATGACGTCGGACATCAACCACAACGATATTGCCTTCGCCTGCAACACCTGGATGGAGTTCACCTATCCGGAAATGACGGTGACCGTGTCGAATCCCTGGGTGCAGATCTGGAAGGGCGGGATCCGGCCGCTGTACGACACTCGGAACGACCTCGACACCTTTGCCGGCGTCGCGGCCAAGTTGGCAGACATGACCGGCGACACGCGGATGCGCGACTACTTCAAGTTCGTCTACGACAACCGCGTCGACGTCTATGCCCAGCGGTTGCTGGATGCGTCCAGCACCTTCTATGGCTATAGCGCCGACGTCATGCTGAAGTCGGAAAAGGGCTGGATGGTGATGGTGCGAACCTATCCGCGCGTGCCTTTTTGGGAAGAGACGAACGAGTCGAAACCCATGTGGACGCGGACGGGGCGGTATGAGAATTACCGAACCGAACCAGAAGCGATCGAATATGGCGAAAACTTCATTTCGCATCGTGAAGGGCCGGAAGCAACCCCCTATCTGCCGAACGCGATCCTGACCACGAATCCCTATGTCCGACCGGATGATTACGGGATTCCGATCACCGCCCAGCACCATGACGACAAAACGGTGCGGAACATCAAGCTGCCCTGGCAGGAAATCAAACGGCATGCCAACCCCTTGTGGGAGAAGGGCTACCAGTTCTATTGTGTCACGCCCAAGACTCGGCATCGGGTGCACAGTCAATGGTCGGTGAACGACTGGGTGCAGATTTACGAGTCGAACTTCGGCGATCCGTACCGCATGGACAAACGGACCCCGGGGGTCGGCGAACACCAGCTGCACATCAATCCGCAGGCGGCGAAAGACCGGGGCATCAACGACGGCGACTACGTCTATGTGGACGGCAATCCGGTGGACCGACCCTATCGCGGCTGGAAGCCCTCAGATCCCTACTATAAGGTGGCGCGCCTGATGATCCGGGCCAAATACAATCCGGCCTATCCCTACCATGTCACCATGTCGAAGCACGCCCCATTTGTGTCCACGCCGAAGTCGGTCAAAGGCCATGAGACGCGTCCAGACGGACGCGCGATTGCGGTGGATACCGGCTATCAGTCGAACTTCCGGTACGGGGCGCAGCAGTCCTTTACCCGGAACTGGTTGATGCCGATGCACCAGGTCGACTCCTTGCCAGGCAAGCATGCGATTGCCTGGAAATTTAAGTGGGGCTATCAGGTCGATCACCATGCCATCAACACGGTGCCGAAAGAATGTCTCATCCGTATCACCAAGGCCGAAGACGGGGGCATCGGAGCCCGTGGACCCTGGGAGCCGGTACGGACGGGGTTCACCCCAGGCCAAGAGAATGAGTTCATGATCAAGTGGCTCAAAGGCGAACACATCAAGATTAAAGTCTAAGGACGTGACACGTGAATCGAATGCAATGATTGGCGTGTCACGAAATAACGAGTAACGAGGAGGAATCACCATGCCTGAAGTCTATAACTGGCAACTGGGACGGAAGATGCTGTATCCCTACGAGGAGCGGCATCCGAAGTGGCAGTTTGCCTTTGTGTTCAACATCAACCGGTGTCTCGCCTGTCAGACCTGCTCGATGGCGGATAAGTCGACCTGGCTGTTCTCCAAGGGGCAGGAATACATGTGGTGGAACAATGTGGAGACCAAGCCCTACGGCGGGTACCCCCAGTTCTACGACGTGAAGATCACCCAGCTCATCGAACAGGTGAACCCGGGCGGCCAGGTGTGGAACGTCCGGGTGGGACGGAAGCACCATGCTCCCTACGGGGTGTTTGAAGGGATGACCATTTTCGACGCGGGGGCGAAGGTGGGCCAGGCGGCGATTGGGTACATTCCGACCGACCAAGAGTGGCGGTTCGTGAATATCTATGAGGATACAGCCACCTCCATGCGCGCCCTGGTGGAAGGCATCGACAAGACGGGGTTCTCCCGCGATGAACCCTGGAAGATGACGGGGAGCAGTCTGCCGGAGCACGAGACGTTCTTCTTCTATCTCCAGCGGATCTGTAACCACTGCACCTATCCCGGCTGCTTGGCGGCCTGTCCCCGGAAGGCGATCTACAAGCGCCCGGAAGACGGCATCGTGTTGATCGACCAGAATCGCTGCCGGGGGTACAAGAAGTGTGTGGAGCAATGCCCCTACAAGAAGCCGATGTATCGGGGCACGACGCGCGTGTCGGAGAAGTGCATCGCCTGCTATCCGCGTATCGAAGGGAAGGACCCGCTGACGGGGGGTGAGCCGATGGAAACGCGCTGTATGGCGGCCTGTGTCGGCAAGATCCGGATGCAGAGCTTGATGCGCATCGGGGACGATGGCCTGTGGGCGGAAGATCGGTGGCATCCGCTCTATTACACGATTCGCGTGGAGCAGGTGGCGTTGCCCCTATATCCGCAGTGGGGCACGGAGCCCAATGGCTTCTACATCCCCCCGCGGCATAGCCCACGCGGCTATGCGCGGCAGATGTTTGGTCCCGGGGTCGATAACGCCATCGAGAAGTATCTGGTGCCCAGCCGGGAACTCTTGGCGGTGCTCCAGCTCTGGCGCGCGAGTCAGCAGATCGTTTTCCGCTACGATGTCATTCCCGGCCCGAAAGTGTT
>JANNXZ010000351.1:0-1995 GCA_031409835.1 Nitrospirota bacterium | reverse complement strand
TTCGTCGCAATGCCGACTGCAGCGCCTCGGTGACCTCCCGTGGATCGGTGAGCGGACGCTGACAGGAAAAATTTCGACAGATATAGAGTGCCGCTTTTCCCTTCACCAACTCCTTGCCCGTCAACAGGGGATGACTGGAAGGCGTACCAGTTCCATGGCCGGAGGCTATCACGCGATGTGGCAAGAACACTTCTCGCACGGCGAGCCGCAGCGCCTCCAATCCAGGATCGTTGGGCGTTCCGACAAAAGCCAATTCAATCGGCCCTTCTGCCAGGAGATCTACCACGGCCAGAGTCTTGGCAAAGGCTCTTGGGTACCGGGCTATCTGGCGGCCATAGGCGCGAATCCCACCAATCGCAGCCTCGCGCAAATCCTGGCGATCGTAGTGAAATGAAAGTCTGGCGAGGGCCGAGACCGCCACGGCGTTCCCACTGGGAATTGCACCATCAGCCCCCTCGCGCGCTCGCATAATCAGCGTTTCGTGTGCCGTCGCGGTTGTATAGAATCCCCCTTGATCCTTGTCCTGGAACGAATCCATCATCCGCTCTCCCAATTGAAGCGCGGTTGTGAGATAGCGTTCCTGTCCACAGGCTTCATAGAGCTCGATCAATCCTTCTGCCAGATAGGCATAATCCTCTAATACTCCATCGAGATGGGCTCGGCCCTTCCGCGAGGTCCTGAGCAAGGTCCCACTGGCAGTTCGGTGCACCAGCAAGAGAAAGTCTGCGGCTTTCATAGCCCCGTCGATGTAACGGCTGATCCCTAATACCCGGCCTGCCTCGGCCATCGCTGAGATCATCATGCCGTTCCAGGCTGTGATGATCTTGTCGTCGAGTCCTGGTGGGACGCGCGCTTGGCGGGCGCGATAGAGGAGGGGACGCACGCGTTGAATCGTCTCACTCAACTCATCGGAGGTGAGGTTCAATTCCTTGAGCACGTCCTCAATAGGGCGCAGTCGATTTGGGATGCTCCGATGCTCCCAATTTCCCTGGTCGGTAATATCGTAGCAGACACAGAACCGGCGTGTATCTTCGGCATTGTGTAGCACCGCCTGGATTTCCGTCGGCGTCCAGACGAAAAACTTTCCTTCGACCCCTTCCGAGTCCGCATCCGTCGCGGAATAAAATCCTCCAGCTGGGTCGGTCATCTCCCTGAGAATATAGTCGATCACTTCTGTCGTGACCTGGCGATAGGACGCCTGCTTCGTGACTTGATACCCTTCCAGGTAGGTCCTGGCCAGGAGGGCATTGTCGTAAAGCATCTTCTCAAAATGGGGCACCAGCCAGCGCTCGTCGGTGGAGTACCGCGCGAACCCGCCACCGATATGATCGTAGATTCCTCCGGCGGCCATCGCATCCAGCGTGCGGGTAACCATCTGCAAGGTTCGACTCTCTCCAGTTCGACGGTAGCAACGGAGAAGCAACGAGAGCCCTGCGGAGGGGGGAAATTTCGGCGCGCTGCCGAATCCACCGTGGCGTTCATCGAAATTCTCGCGGAACTGGATCACGGCTTCATCGAGCACGGAGGCACTGACTGAAACGGGGGACACCGCCTTGAGTTCGTTCTTCAACCGTTCAGTCAATTGACGCGCTTGATTCGTGAGGTCAGTGGAATCTTTCTCCCACGCTTCGGCGATTTTTTTGAGCAGACTGGGGAACCCAGGACGGCCCCAACGATCGTCAGGGGGGAAATATGTGCCGGCAAAGAACGGCTCCTGGTCCGGTGTCAGAAAGACCGTCATCGGCCATCCACCCTGGCCATGGTTGAGAGTGACCGTGGCCTGCATATAAATTTCATCAAGATCGGGGCGCTCTTCCCGATCGACTTTGATACAGACAAAATGCCGATTCATGAGTGATGCAATGGCCTCGTTCTCGAAGGACTCTCGCTCCATCACATGACACCAGTGACAGGCGGAATAGCCGATTGAAAGCAGGATGGGGCGGTTCTGGGCTTTTGCCGACTGCAACGCCTCTGGCCCCCAGGGATACCAGT
>JANNXZ010000350.1:0-3757 GCA_031409835.1 Nitrospirota bacterium | reverse complement strand
ACTGGCACGGTCTGAGTAGGGGACGCGATTCACAAGAAGAGTCTCAGATGATTCTTCTCCTCTAACGTCAGGATCTCCATCTCCACCCCAAATCGACATCCTTCAACCCAGGAAACTCGACTCCGGGCAATGCAGAATGGCTCTTCCATTCCAGGAAGGTCGATGAAGAGGGTTATTTCCATGCCGGGTGTAACCGATTGGTTCCCGCGAATGCCGATCCCGCTCGATGAGAGATCGGTGGCGATTCCGTCACCGATCAGCATCTGGCCCGTTCCCATGCCAGAATAGAGCAACGAGAAGAGTGTCGGCATACGGTTGCCATGCCGACGATTGGATTGACCGGAGAATTCAGCTGTCGTGGTGATGGGAGTGGTATAAGAATTCAAGATTCCCTCCGTGATGTTGGATGTACGTTTAGACGATACGGAATGCCGTCCGTTGATCGTCCAGGGACGACAGGCTGACATTTTTCCAGATCACTTCTTGCAGCCGCCTCCGTTCATCTTCTGACAACTTGGGGAATCTGACGGCAAACGAGTCTTCGCCGAGCCAGGACACGGTGGCGTTGGTAAGGCGCAAGGGGGCTTTCCCATCTGCAAAGTCTAGGAGCAGAGAGAGGCTGCTACCGAGCGAACTCGTGGTCGCGCCCAGAATCTTGCAGCCAGTCTTGGAGATGTCTTTCAGTGTGCCGTCTTCCGTGACAATCCGCGCGCCCGCTTGTTCAGAGTAGCTGACCTGGCATCGGATCGGAACTCGTTCGGCATAGCGGCGATCCAGGAGAGAATGAATCTTCGGGTCGTCGTTCTTGAAAATGGGATGGCGCAACTTCATCGATGCCTCCTCAGTGGTTCCGCCGAGGTTCGGCTATCCCTCCCCCGACAGTTTGAGAATACCGTATTCAAGAATTTCAACAATCCCCAAAGAGAGGGGATAGAAGCCCCATCAGAAGAGGGGGATGTTGGGGATCCAGGCGCAATTGGCGAGGGTTTTCCAGCAAGATAGCCGCACGAGATATGCGAAACTGGCGGGAAAGGCGAGATCGGCAGAATGAAGCTCCCCGCAGCAGCCTACTTCGCCGAAGTAGCCACTTCGGCTACGAAGGCCGGAAGCTATGGGGTATTTGGCGAAGGAGAATCAAGGTTGCGCATCGTGCCTGTCGCACGTTTGAGAAGCTGGCAGACTTTTTGGAATCCTGTCAAAGGTTTCGGGACGGCAGGTGGGAGGCGAGGTGACGGCTGTCAAAATACGGTGGCTGAATGGCCTTCGGTGACTTGTCTGTGGAATTCCTGGCTTTCGAAAAAGATGATGCCGCAATCGGTATCGGGCTCGAAGCCAGTATAGCTAAAGAATGTGTCGGAAATGGAAATATCCATGAGTTATTCCATGATGTTGGATCGTTGCCTAGATGATGCGAAATGCCGTCCGCCGATCGTCCAAGGACGCCAGGCTGACATTTTTACGGACAACCTCCAGCAGCCGCTTCCGTTCTTCTGGTGACAGCGTGGGGAATCTGACAGCAAACGAGTCTTTCCCGAGCCAGGACACGGTGGCGTCGGTGAGACGTAAGGGGGCTTGTCCATCCTCAAGATTCAGGAGCAAAGTGAGGCGGCTACCCAGAGAGCTCTTGGTCGAGCCAAGTATTTTGCAGCCGGTTTTGGAGATGTCTTTCAGTGTGCCGTCTTCCGTGACAATCCGCGCGCCCTCTTGTTCAGAGTAGCTGACCTGGCATCGAATCGGAACTCGTTCGGCATAGCGGCGATCCAGGAGAGAATGAGTCCTCGGGTCGTCGTTCTTGAAAATGGGATGGCGCAATCTCATCGGTGCCTCCTCAGTGGTTATGCCGCGGCTTTTGTGCCCATTGTGTCAGTATTGAGGATACCACATCCCAGAATTCCCACCATTCCTAAAGAGGGGGTGATTGAAGCCTCAGCAGAAGAGAGGATGGCGCTGAGGTACAAGGGGAACGGGTTTTTCGGCAATTGTGAGAGGGAGGATACCAAAGGCTACTGGCGACTCTTGGGCCAAGCTCGAAAATCGGTATGGCTTCGATCGAATAACCGCAATCGATCAATTTTGGGACGATGTCCGCGAAGATGACCTTGGTAAAGCGACGCCTCGTGGAAGCCGTTGAAGACTCGGAGTGTGTCGACGTTCGCCATGGTCGAGCATGAGGCGAGACCGCGCCGCAGCTGCAAGCAAATACTTTGGGATGGTCAAGCGGCGGAGTGTCAGTTCACGGTGGTCGAATTGCTATCGGTCATTTTTCGGCGGAGCTCCTGGCTTTCGAAAAAGATGATGCCGCGATCGGTGCCGGCCTCATATCGAAGGTTCACATCGGTCTCGAACCCAGTCCAGCTAAAGAATTTGACGGAACCGCCGGCAATCTGTCCTGGTGTGCGGTCGAGTGCGCCATAGAGGGATTGGAGATAGGCAAGAATCTTGTCGTGAGTCGCCGTGCCTTGGTAGCGAACCGTGACACGTGCAAACTTGCCTTCGGACGTGACGAATTGCATGGAGTCGACCGGTGCTGTGCCAAGTGAAGGAGCTCCGGTCTTCAATTCATAGGCTTGAGACCGGCCGGTGTCCTCGATTTTCACGAATGTATCGGTTTCTGAAAACGTTGCGCCCCAGGGGATTCCCTCGAACCCGTTTGGATCGTTTTGCATCGGCACAGCGAAAGCCGTGGTGCCATGCAGGATGAGCGAGCAGAAAAGGACGAGGAGGGAGATAGGGCGGATCCAATGGTTTGTGCGGGGCCAGCGCGGCATGTTACTCCGCTGAATTGGACATATGGTCGTTGAACAGAGGGGCGAGGGTGCGACTGTCGATGAAGATAAATCCCCTTTCCGTGTTCGCGTGGTACGTCACGTTGATTTCAGTTTCAGTCCCGCGCCACGTATATTGCTGATTGAGGCCCCGCATCATCTGTCCTGGGATGCGCTCAAGGGAACCGAACTGTCGCTCTAGATATTTGAGGATCTGTTTGTGCCGATCGTTACCCTGATAGTGAATGGTCACGCGGGCGAATTGCTCGTCGACGGATACTAAATGGAGGCTCTCGACCGGGACTCCGGCATACGATGGCGGGCTGTCTTTCAGTTGGTACTCATTGATATGCGGGCCTGCTCTGGCGATTTCCAGGTCCGGCCTCGTGGTCAGGGCAATACCCCAGGCTAGGCTCTGAAAACCGTTCGGATCGTTCACCATCGGCACCGCATGGGCGGGAACGGGGCAGCTTAGACAGAGCAAGAGTCCCAGCAGGCTCAGGTATCGACCTATATGAGGTCTTCGTAGTCCGATCATGGCAGAACGCTACCATGGCCAAATCGTATGGCGCAACTCCTGCAGTTTTGTTGAGAATGTCCAAAGGCATAGCTTATAATGCGCGCGTTTTTCTATGTGCGTTGGGGTGAGGATTCGATACATGATTGAAAGCGATGCGTTTGTCCAAGCGCTCCAAGATATTGGGGTGGATTTCTTTACGGGGGTCCCGGATTCGATCCTGGGCGGCATCATTGCCGAGTTGATGGAGCGGCGTCTCTACACCCCAGCGGTGCGCGAAGACGAAGCCGTGGCCATGGCAGCTGGGGCCTATATGGCCGGTAAGATTCCCGCTGTCTTGATGCAGAACTCCGGGCTTGGGACATCGCTGAATACGCTCATCTCCCTCAACTATATCTATCGGCAGCCCTGCATTCTCATCGTGTCCTGGCGTGGTCAAGGAGGCAACGATGCGCCGGAGCATCTGGTGATGGGC
>JANNXZ010000349.1:0-2884 GCA_031409835.1 Nitrospirota bacterium | reverse complement strand
AACTTCTCCGGTTCCCTTCTATGTCCTCTGCGGCTCCCTCGGCGCAGGAAAAACCACGCTCTTGATGCGACTGCTTGAATATTGGAAGAGTCAGGGCAAACGGGCCGGCGTGTTGATGAACGAAGCGGGAGAGGTGAGTATCGACGGGCCACGCGCGGGCACCATCGCCGAACAAGTGATGAACCTCGCGGGCGGCTGTGTCTGTTGCGATACGAAGGAGGACTTGTCCTGGGGAATCGCCCAACTGGTACGGGACTATGAGTCGGATGTGATCGTCCTGGAATGCTCAGGCATGGCCGATCCAGCCGAAGTCATCGATGGCGTTACCGATCTCTACACCGCACGGCTCACGCACTTAGAAAAAGTCATTGCCCTCCTGCATCCGATCCCGACAGACAGGGAGAGTATGGGGGGATTCGTCACCAGACAGGCGATTCGCTGCGCAGACGAACTCATTCTCAATAAACGAGACCTCTATGTCCCGGGGCATTGGGAGGCATTCAAGACCGCGATCATCGACCAGAATCCTTACGCGCGGGTCTGGGAAACCAGCCATGCCAAGGTCGATCCCTCCTCACTGCTCGAACCAATCACCCGCATATCGCCGGCGCCGACCGTGAATGTGGAATTCGGAGTGCCGCGCTCATCCGCCACGAGAACACGAGCCTCGTATCATCCGATCGCCACGACGGTTCGGCTGCCAGGTCCGTTAAACCTTGTACGGTTCCTGAGCTGGATGAAAACCCTGCCCCCTGAACTTGAACGGGCGAAAGGCTTCTTCCGCTTCGCCAAGGGACCGGAACTTCAAGAATTTCAATATGCCCCGCCGGGAAACGCAACCATTACACCAATCACATTGCTCGACGAACCGAGTCACGCGATCGTATTGATCGGACGGGGCTATGACCAGGAGCGCTGCCAAGCAGAACTCTTACGCTGTCTTGAAAAATCTGAACACACTGACGCTACGCAATAGGAATTGCCGTCGAAGAACGTATCCGCGAGTAACGCAGGAGCAACCACGCGACTCCAGCTCCGAACAAGCCGCCGATCACCCAACCGCCCAGCACGTCCGTGACGTAGTGAGCCCCGATATACACACGCGACAGACCGATCAATCCGACCAGCGGCCAACTCACCCAGCCTGATCGAGGATAGAGCACGTGGAGAAAGGCTGCCGCCGTCGCAGTATTGATGGCGTGATTCGACGGAAATCCAAAAGTCTTGCCGCAGGCTTCAATTTGGTGGATATCCGGAAGCGCCATACAGGGACGCGGGCGCGCCGCAAGATCTTTGATCCGCGCGCCGACAAAATCCAACAGGCCGATGGAAGCAGCCAGCACCGGAGCTGCCAGCAACGCCTCCCGCCACGATACCCACAGCCAAAAGCCGGTCAATAGGATAGCGGGAACCCACAGCAGGTTTGAATTGGAAAGACTGAGTGCCAGTTCATCTAACCAGGCCGCCTGCCCGGCGAACCCGTTGATGGCGCGAAAGAGAGATTCGTCCCAACTCATTCTGGTCTATCTGGTCTGTCTAGTTTATTTGGTTTATCTGGTTGTCCGGATTTTCGTCCGTACTATCAGCTTTACGCCTTCGGCTCTGGTTGTCACCTCGTCCGGAAGTGGATTCGCACGGTGAGTTCTCCATCGATCGGCTCATCGCCTTTCAACTGGGGTTCGAAGGTCCATTTATTCAACGCAGCCATGCCGGCGATGGTGAGTTCCCGATGCTTGGCCGGCTCCAACACCACCACTGTCACTGTCGCATCTTTGGAAACCAACATGCGCGCTTTCATCCAATCGTCGAGTTCTTTGCCGTCTAAGGCAGGCGGAATAGCCGGCCAGGGTGTGGCTTTGGGAACCGGCCCGAGCTGCTGGTCCTTGTTCAGGGGCAATCCGTGCACATGGACTTCCGGCAACTCCAATACATCTTCGCTATGATCCATCTCATGCGTCGCTTCGTCGCCAGCCACCGCATACGCGAGCGCCGGCCAAAGACAAACACATAACGCGCAACAGAGAACCCATCGCCTGCCGACACTCACGAATTTCTCGATCATCCAATCCATACTATGAGGTTATATCAGAAGAACCATTGACCACGGAAGAAAAAGGAGCGGGGCATCCCAGCATGGGGCACGCCCAATCCTATATTCCCCTCACCCCGATTGATGAAATACTGTTGGTCCAGTAGGTTCACCACGTCAAACCCCAAGAGAAGCTTCTGATTGTCCCACGGTAAAGGGATGACGTGCGTGAGGGACATATTATAGATCGTGTATGAAGGGCTATGGGTTGAATTGGTCTTGCCTCCCTCTTCCGCCGTACGTAACCCGGACGCAAACAACGTCTGGCCCGTGAGTGTCGTCCGCTCCAAAAAGCGATAGGCGACTACTGCCGAACTTGTCAGTGTCTGCTGGTGATCGCAATGCACCCCGCTTTTCGAGTTGATGTCGGCAATTTCTGCCGCTTCGAGCAGGGTGTGGCCGGATTGGAGCCCATACCCTTTACACTGCCCCCAAGCCACATTACCGCGCCCCGTCAAGTTATCCGTGATCTGAAGTTTCAGGGCTCCATCGATGCCTCTCGTCCAACCTCGCTCAAATGCAAAGTAATTCAACAAGGGTGTCGTCCCGAACTGGCCCGCATCCGACAAATAATTGGCAAGCTTGTAGTAGCCGGTCAGTTGCAAGGTCGCCCAGCGTGAGAGCGCGTGGTAGCTGCCGACCTCGAAGTAATGAGCGCGTTCAGCTCGAACCGTATTATTCGTTGTATCTTCAGGCGCCGCCTTTGTTCCGGCAGTATTGAGTTTCGCAAAGGAAATGGCTTCGAGGTTCGGCGGCGTGAACTGCCGTCCGTAGAAGACGTGGAACACATTCGCC
>JANNXZ010000348.1:0-5313 GCA_031409835.1 Nitrospirota bacterium | reverse complement strand
TTGTTGGAATTTAGTATGTCGCCGTTGGGCAAGGGGGAGAGCGTGGGCAAGTATGTCGCGCGCTCGCTCGATATTATCGATAAGAGCGGAGTGGACTACCGGTTGAACCCAATGGGGACAGTGCTCGAAGGGGAATGGGATGAGGTATTTGCTGTCGTCAAACAATGCTATGAACGGATGAAGAAAGATTGCGGTCGCATTTCCTGCACGATCAAAGTTGATTATCGGAAAGGGCGCGCTGGGCGTTTGCAGAGCAAAGTTGCGACGGTCGAAAAGACACTCAAGCGATCGATCAAGCAGTAGCAAGATGCTGAAAACGTCTGCCAGCATCGTTCTCGCATCGTTCAGATCCTCAACGTACCCCACTTGGGAAACGAGCTGTCTCGGCAGCTCGGGATGGGCGGGTGAGGAATGCTACGCCTCCGGTCTTCACTCGCTGCGGCCTTGCTGGACGGACGTTTTGAGCATCTTGCGGGAGCGCCAGAGGTGTGACCATCGAATTTCTAGCTAGTCTAAATACTTTTTCTTCATCCTGCTAGCTCACTGCAACTGCTAGAGGCATCATCATCCTGCTCATTGAATATGGCTGGGCGGTCTTGGATTTTCCGGAAGTTTTAAGATAGTGGCTCAGTCGTTCCCGCAGCTTCCCTCGTATCCACACATCATTCTTCATGAGCCTGCCCGTGCATTTCGTAGAGTCCCCACACCTTATTACAGCGACTAATCTGAATCGACAAGGCTGTCTGTTCAGGTGAGGAGTCGAAATACCAGCATTTCGCGAATTGTTTGAAATGCCTTGTTCGTATTTGAAAGCAATAGGTTGCCTATATATACTAGGCGGCCTTGCAGGCTGGTGTCCGTTTTTAATAGAGGTGTGTCTGCAACAGTATTCGGTAGAGTCGGCTGAATTGCTTGTGATGACGGCGCGACAATTGACCGGAATTTGAGGGGCCGCAGTTGACTTAGCTGGCTGCGTATCACGATCGCCAGAATATAGTGTCCTCCGCAAATCTATGAATAAAAAGAGTAACACATGAATAGCAGTATGACGGATGAGGTCGAACTCAAGACGCAATCTGATCGTGGACTCTTGCCGAAGGATCGCATGATTCTAGAGCGGGAGGTGATGGAGTTCCGTCCGTTCGGATTGGACGAGCAAGGACAGACAATCCGAGACCTGAGCGGCATGAGCATCAGAGCTATTGTCGTCTACCTCGAGAAGTTTCTGGCTCGTGAACGAGGCGCTGTAGCCGGGAGTCAGGCACTGGAGGAACTGTGCCGCCTCTTGAATCAGCGTATCAAAGATCCGGTCTATCATGTGACGCCGGATCTTTTGAAGAATGCATGGAACAGTTACACATACGAGTTCACGGCCTATCTGTATGAATTCTGCGAGCGCATGTCCGGTGATCCACGATTCGTGTTTCAGGCTGGAATGGAGAAGGCGTCTTTGATCATGCAGGTGCTGGCCCGGCCGTTTTCGCTGGCGCAGATTTATGGCATGTTTCCCTACTTCGGGAACAAGTTCGCGTCCGGCTCAGTCGAATTTCGAGTGGTCGAGGTGACCCCGATTTCCGCGACCCTGGCGATGAAGTTTTCCGATCGTACGCTCCGTCAGTTTGGTCCGTACAAAAGACGGTGCGCCCATCTGATGTGTCAGGCCGCGCAAGGCATTATGGCGGCGGTACCGGTTCGCGTTCATGGTCTGCAGCCTGCCACGCTCACAGAACTTTCCTGTATTGCGAATGACGACGAGTGGTGCCAATGGGTTATCCGATGGCCGGTACAGGGACAGGGCACATGGCGCCACAGGGTTAGACAAATGGTGGCAGGATCTGGAGAGGATCAATTGTCGAAGGATCGACCGCATGTACCCTATTCGCACCAACAGGCTAAAGATACTTCGTCCCAAGGAAGTGGTGGCAACCGAGGGGTAGCGGTGGAGTCAATCCATATCGCGGGCGCCATGCCAGCACAACGGCATGTGCCGTGGTTGTTCTGCGGGGGGCTAGCCGGTCTGATCTTGGCCGTGGGGTTCCGCGTGATCAATCCCTCGGCAAGTTTGGGCGAAGCGATGCTGCTCGGATTGCTCCCCCTGTTTGGCGCAGGGATGCTGATCAATCGCCACCTTCGTCTAGAGAGCCAGCAACGCGAGGCATTAATTCAGGAGCAAATCACATTCGTAGAGTCGCGGCATGAGGAATTGCGGGAAGCCTATTTGGAGCAGGAGCAGACGCGGGTCGAGCTTCGTAGAAAAGTGACCCAGCTGACGGCCCTTCACCGAGCCGGATTGCTGTTCAGCTCGACACTGGACCGCGAGGCGTTGATGCAGAAAGTGTTGGAGGCATTGACCCGCGATTTGCACTACGATCGGGCGATGATTTCCTTCTATGATCCGGTCCGTCAAGTTGTCAGGGATGCGCGGGCCTTCGGCGTTTCGCCTGAAATCCAGGCGTTTGCGCGCGCCCGTGAAATTCCTGTCACCGATCCCCTGAGTCCGGAAGGGATCGTGCTGCTGCAAGGCCAGCCGTTGTTGGTTGGGGATGTGCAGGCGGTGTGGGATCGCATGCATCCGTTGAACCAAGAGCTCGCCCTGCTGACCCAGACCAAGTCTTGGATCGCTGTTCCGTTGAAGATCAAAGACAGGATTTTTGGAAGCCTGATGGTCGATCGGATACAGGCCCACAGCCTGACGCAAGACGATCTTGAGTTGATGATGACGGTCGCCCATCAGGTCGCAATCGCACTGGATAACGCTTCCGCGTATGAACAGATCGAAGAGTTGAACGTGGGACTCGAAGCCAAAGTGCGCGAACGCACGGCTGACTTGGAACAGGCGGATCGTTTGCGCTCTCAATTCCTCTCGCATGTCTCGCACGAACTCAAGACGCCATTGACCTCAATCAAGGGGTTCTTGCAGAACCTCCTCGATGGATTGACTGGGCCGCTCAATGAAAAACAACAGCGCTATGTGTCACGAATGTTGGACAATTCCAACCGAGTGATCCGTATGATCGAGGACTTGCTGGATCGAACAAGGATTCAATCCGGGAGGCTGGACCTCGTTCCCAGCGTGATCGACCTGGGGCATTGTGTGGCGGATACGGTCGAGCAATTGCGCATATTGACCCAGGCCAAACGGCAAACATTGGAGACGATCACTCCTCCTGCGCCACTGATCGTCTTGGCGGATCGTGATCGCCTGATCCAGATCGTCATGAATTTGGTTCAGAATGCGCTGAAGTTTACCCCGGAGGGTGGCAGCATCATGGTGACGGTGAGGCAAGAGAATCAGACGCATGCCGGGGTTTCTGTGCGCGATACCGGGCCGGGTATCGCACCGGAGTTCCTCGATCAGATATTCGATCCGTTCTTTCGAATCAAGCAGGTCCGCAGCGGAATCAAAGGGCTGGGCTTGGGCCTGTCGATCGTGCGGACGTTGGTGGAGTTACACGGTGGGACGATCGCCGCGCGGAGTGAACCGGGGCAGGGCGCGGAACTGTACTTCACGATTCCATTGCGTCCCACGATTGCGCTGCCATCCGGTCGTGCATCGGCAGAGGCGCCTCGTATCCTGGTGGTTGAGGACGATCCTGATATTCGTCAACTCGTACAGGATTGTTTGCAGGCTCAAGGATATCGGGTCCAGCTGGAGGATGACGGAGTTCGAGCGCTGGAAGCGGTACAGGCCCACACATTCGAGGGCATGATTCTCGACATCGGCCTTCCCTTACTGAATGGGATGGAAGTGCTTCGGCACATCCGAAGATTGGATCAGCAGATCCCGATTGTGATGGTCACGGCGTCAGGCTCCAAAGAGTTGGCGATTCGTGCGATCGGTATGGGGGCACAGGCGTATCTATTGAAGCCGTTCGATGTCGATGAACTGAAACAGGTCGCAGACTATTGGTTCCAGCCTTTGGTGCAGCCGTCATCAGAATCTTCGGAAAGGCGCGCATGCTTGGGTGAGTGAGATAAGGAGAAGTATGACCACAAGAGTGTTGGGTTGGTGTTGGCGTAAGACTGGATCGGCATTTCGGATATGGATGCCGTGGATGTGTGTGATGGGGCTTTGCTTGGCTGGCTTACCTGAGATGGCTTCAGCGCAGGTGCCCCGTATCCAAGGGCAGGGAGCCGCCGCATCTGCGATGAGCAATGCATTTGCCGCACAAGCTGACGATCCGTCGGCTCTGCACTATAATCCTGCAGGGATGACGCAGTTGCAGGGAGTTCAACTCATGGCAGGGGCACTCGCGTCCGGTGGATCGACGGATTTCACCAGTCTGACAGGTGCAACGGCTGGCGGTGATCGAAACGGGACTGTGGCATGGCCCCCTCCTGGCCATACATACATCACAGCGAATTTGAAGAGTCTCGGGGTAACGTTTTTGGGCGACTTATCTGTCGGAATCGGTCTGACCGCACCATTCGGCTCGCTGACTCGCTGGCCGAACGATGGGCCGTTCAGATCGGCCACGACATTCAGCACATTGCCGCTGTTGGATATCAAGCCCACTCTTGCTTACAAGGTAACGGAGAATCTCTCACTTGGGCTGGGTGCGGATATCTATACCTTCAGCAGTCTCGTCGGCGAAGGTCAGGCCGAAAGACATGCGATTCCTGTAGCCGGGGTGAAAACCGAACTCAATGGGAAAGACACTGCGGCCGGTTTCAACACCAGTCTTCTGTATACCGCGTTGCGCAATGACGAGGGGAAGCCGTTGGCAAACATTGGGATTGTCTATCGGAGTCAAACGACCCTGCACCTGAGCGGCGCATTATTGGCGAATGGAGCCAAAGTGTCCGATGCCAACGCCACACTGGTCTTACCGCAAATCATTACAGGCGCAATTGCAATCTGGCCTGTTCGAACGAGAGAACGGGAATGGAAATTGGAGATGGATGTCGACTACGTGGGGTGGACGTCTGTTCGGAATCTCGATGTGACATTGGGAAATGGGACGACGATCGCACAGCCGCAGAATTGGCGTAGTACCTATGCGGTCATGCTCGGAACCGAATATAAGTGGTTGACGCTTGAATCGCTTCCACACTGGGAGGTGGCGCTGCGGGGTGGCTATACCAACCAGCAAAATCAAATGCCTCATGTGACCTATGATCCAGGAATTCCATCGTGGGATCTTCACATCGTGGGAGGAGGGGTTGGATTGCTGTGCAAGGAGCAGGGATCGTTTCTGGGACTGATGCGATGTGGAGACCTCGGTCTGGGCTCGCTGAAACCCAAAGCGATCGGACTCGATCTTTCTCTTCAAGCAGGGCTTTACGAAGATCGTACAGTGCTGGGTAATCGCA
>JANNXZ010000347.1:0-8042 GCA_031409835.1 Nitrospirota bacterium | reverse complement strand
TTCTCGGGGCGCCGTTCGATGGCGGCACGACCTATCGGGCCGGCACACGGTTCGGTCCTCAGGGCATTCGCAAGATCTCGGCACTGTATGGGTCCTACAGCTTCGAGCTTGGTGTGGATCTGCGGGAGTCCATTTCCATGTCGATCTCGGCGACGTATTTACTATTCCCGGTAATATTGAAAAGACGTTCGATCAGGTGAGCAAGGGTGTCTCCCACGTCTACGCCAGTGGGGCCTTTCCCGTAGTACTTGGTGGTGATCATTCACTCGGCTTCGCGACCGTGCGGGGAATTGCCGAGAATCTGAATGGGGGCAAGCTCGGCATCATTCACTTCGATCGGCATGTGGACACACAAGAGACCGATCTTGACGAACGCATGCACACGACACCCTGGTTTCACGCGACGAACATTCCCAATGTACCGGCAAAAAACCTCGTGCAGATCGGGATCGGCGGCTGGCAAGCGCCGCGGCCCGGTGTGAAGTCCGGACGTGAACGCCAAACCACCATCATGACTGTCACCGATTGCGTGGAGATGGGGATTGAGACTGCGGCAAAACGAGCGCTCGAAGTGGCGTGGGACGGTGTCGACGCGGTCTGGCTGAGCTTCGATGTGGATTGTCTGGACGCCGCTTTTGTACCTGGAACCGGCTGGCCTGAGCCAGGCGGGTTTTTACCCCGTGAAGTACTGAAGTTTCTTCAGGTCATCGCGGATAGTAAGCCGATTGCCGGAATGGAAATCGTGGAGTGCTCGCCTCCCTACGACGCAGCCGAGATCACTGCCCTGATCTCCACTCGCGTCATCATGGATGTATTGGCCTGCCAGGTTCGTTCAGGCCATCTGCCGAACCGGAGAAAGCCCTAAGCCGCATTATTCATGGCGAAGTGGCGCGCAACCAGCGCGATTTGAAGTTCGACGTTCTGGGTTCGAAGTTTCTACAACCTTGAACGTCGGACCTCGAACCCTCCCCCATCTCGCCCGTTCAGCCAATTCAATATTTATCATTCAACATTTCCAATTCGTCTCGCACGAATCAGGTTGCTATCGACTTTTCACTGGAATTTGAACACTGATCGCGCCGGCAAAATCGCCTTCCTGGGCGCCCTCACGTGGATAGCCAGAAATATCCAAGATGCCTTTGGGGCTGCCATGACAGGCCAGACAGTCTTGCGAATAATAAATCGGAGTTAATGCCCTCAAGGTCGTTTCATTATCAATCCATTCGGTGATGGGAATGTGTGAGGCCGGTTGAGTAGCCAGCCGTCTCAATACATTTTCTTCGTATGCGTCAGGCGCATTTTTCAAATTCCTCGGATTGAGCGTGATTTGTTTTATCTTCACGTGAGAGCGGTTGGAGAACTTTCGAGCGGCCTGGCTGCCAAAGGTGGCCGGAATGAAATTCTTATACCCAATGCCTCTTTGGTTGATGACGAGTTGTGCATCAGCCACCACCTCCTTGCTCGACTGAAGCAGTGTCGGCAACAATTCTTTCGCGAGAGAAGGAAGATGCGAGGAGAGATGCTTGAGATCTATGTTTGTCTGACGGAGAAACTCATCAAGAACCTGCCGCTCAAATACCTCTGGCGTAAATCCCTTATCGCCTTTCTGGGGATCATCAATAAGCTTTTGATTGCGTTCGACGATGAGACGTCCCACATTCAGCAATGTCGCTAGATATTGGGCTGTTTGTTCGGTTTCTTCACGTAGTACCTGCGCCAAGCCAATACTTGTCCACACAAGAAAAAGCACGAGGCTCAGGGATATGAACAGAAGTACCCGAGACTTCATCAGTATTTCTTTCTTGCTCACTTTTCAGTCGTCAAACGACACTGTCCCTGATCATAATGTTCCGGCACTTTCGAGACTTCAAACGGCAATCCTTCTGTGGTCGCCCGTCGAGTCGGCGCATAGGTTTCTTCCAGCCAACGCCTGCGCATCTGTTCCAACCGCCCTGATTCTTCCAATCGATACAACAGGTTATTGAGGAACCACTGTAGACGCCTTTTCTCTTCAGCTGTGACAATAGAGAAATGTTCTTGCGTCAGGATCAAGGGTTTCCCATCATTCCGTGTGAGGAGGCGCCAGTCCGGCCAGACGTGCTTTGTCACATAATCGAGAATGGAATATTGGGACAAGATCACATCGATGCGTGGGTCTTTCGTCTCCACGGCGGCTGGAAGCGAATCGCATATGAGTAACCGGATATTCTTGAGATTGGCTTCTGCATAGAGGTGAGAGGCTCTCCCCTTCAGCGCAGCAACGGTCAAGCCGGAAAGCCCTGCTTGGATCGCCGCAAGTGTGTCGGGATTTCCAGCTTGTTTGTGAAACTGCGCCCGTACTTTCTCAGCCACTTCCGGATTTTTGGTCATGGCCCCGATGCCGCCGTTATGAAAATACGGGATTGAATACCATAGGCCCGCAGATCCTGCACCCGGAACATTCCCGCCGACAGATGCGACAAAAAGATCGAGGTGCCCTTCATTCATCTCGATGAAGAGATCGCGATACCGGGTGAGGTGCAATGTGGGAACGATGGGCTTCTGTCCGCCGCAATAAGCGGTGAGCGCGTCGCCCACCTCACGAATCAGTTCTACATCGAGGCCTGTGACACGCACCCCTTCATCAGTGAACACAGCTGGAAATACAAAGGGCCGAAACGGTTCGACGGAAATTCCAACACGGACTTGGCCCTTCGAACAAATAGCGGACAATTCATCGCGTGCAAGAGGGTGCACCAGTTCCACAGCATCGAAGACCAGTCCGCATCCTTGCAGAAAGAATCCGAGCCCTATCAGGAACGGGACGATACCTTGGGAGCCCAATTCCTTCAGGAGGTGACGTAGTCCCCCTGTAATCGATCGTACGTGTATCATGGATCTACCATCAATCATACTGTTTAGAATCGAACCCCGGTTGTAAAGAGCCATTGTTCCGACAAGTTCGATGTGCTCTTGAAGTCAATTTCAAGTCGTATATATTGGAGCCCCATATCGACAGAAACTCCTCTCGCTACAGGAAATCGCACTCCCACCTGGCCCCCATAGAGATAGCCTGGGGAATTAGCATCTCGGCCCGGGATCGTTCCTCCAATGAGGGCTCCAAGATATGGCACCGCTCGGTCTTCCAGTGGTCCAAAGAGCACATGTCGAATCATCCGATTTATCGGGTAGTCTTTTGGAAAATCCAAGATATCGATGAAATTATTCCAGCGGGGATTCAGATACAAAGAATTTTGGTCTGTAATAAATGTAGGGGTATGCAGACTATAGTATTGATAGACTGTTCTGACCTCAACATTGCCGTAGCGAAAAGCCGTGAGTCCAGCCTGAACAGCAATGAGTCTGAGGTCTGGCCCAAATGATCGCTGATTAAACGAAACGTCAAAACTATATGGACGAAGTGGAAAAAACTCTGGAGTCGACTCTACGGCTACTGCGTGAGATGGAAGCGCCATTGCCACTATGATACTGCCAATTAACAAAGCAGCGTGGGTTAGAAATCGCCGGCGGTATGGTCGCAGCCATCCCCCGCTCATATCAGATACGCTCTTCATTGAATTCTTTTGAACAATATCTCACCGGGCGTCCCATCAACAAGGTGCGTTTCTGAGTGCACGCTGCAAGGTATACGGTGAGGGAGAATAATTCATTCAATCAATCCCTGCGGATTTTGCCGATCAACACATACAGTGTGGTAATACCCAAAATACTGCCCAAGACCAGGGGCACTGCCCAGAGCTGCCACCAGGGTGCATCGGGCGACACAGCGTAGGCACGAGGCCAGGCGATATTGACGAATTCGAACAGCGACCAGAGGAAAGCTGCCACATTGATTGCCAACCCCCAGACACCCAGCTTCAGCTCACCGAGTGCCGGGTTCCAGCGACCCGTGAGGCGGGTATAGAGTCCAACTCCGGTGGTCATGGCAAACATGGCGTACAACCCGCCTGTGCCGAAGGCGATCACCGTGGCCACTGCCCCATCGTTCAGCCCGAATAGCAACCCCAGCCCCGCAAGCAGCACAACACAGACTACCGCATTGCGTGGAATCTTGGACACCGTCACCCTGCTGAAAAACATAGGCATATTGCCCTCGCGGGCCATGGAGTACACAATCCGAGACGTGTATTGCACCATGGATGCCCCGCAGGCCAGAAACGCAATCATGACAATCGCCAGAAAAGGCGCCTCAGCCCAAGCTCCAAAACTGCTGGTTATCACAGGGGTGACAGGATCGGATGTGGCACTGGCATTCACCAGTGCGTCGCGGTTGAAGCTCAACGTCAGGGCGGCGGAATTGAAGAGCACCACCCCTCCTACCATGCAGAGGGACAAAAAGATCGCGCGTGGGACCATCCGCTTGGGGTTATGGGTCTCTTCAGCGATGGTGGAACAGGCATCGAACCCGATGAAGGCCCAACCAGAAATGGCGAGCGCCGCCAGAAATGCAGCCGTCTGGCTGGGCGCAGTTCCCGTGCCTAGATGCTCGAACAGTTCGGAAAATGAATGCTGTCTGAAAAAGAAAAACAGCAGCAGCGCCACGCCGAACGAACCGACGATTTCCGCATAGACACCCAGGGTAATAACCAGCTTAAATACATTGACGTGAATCAGATTGAGAAGCATACAGACCAACAAAAATACTGCGCCCCATATCACTAACGTCACGCCTCCTCCACGCCCCGATCCGAAAAAAAGCGCAAGCCAGACACCGCCGGTGTATGCCGTCGTGGTGAGCATCGCGATCGTGGAGCTGACGTAGATGACTCCGGCATACTTCCCGGTGGTGACCCCACCGAGCTGCCGCGCCCACTTGTACGCGCCCCCGGCAATCGGAATCTGCGAGGACAGCTCAGCGTACACGGTAGCTACCAACAGCTGCATGACTAGACAGAGCGCAAGCGCGGCAAACCAACCGCCTCCCGTCACCATAGTCTGCACGCCAATGATTGCGTAAAGCCCCGCAACAGGTGAAACGGTCGCGAAGCCAATAGTCAGGCTGTTCCAGAGTGTCAGGCTACGGTTGAGTGTTCCGGCATCGGCCATCGCAGGTGTAGTGGAACGAATATCTGGAGTCGCGTTGGTCGGCATAACGTTCGTTCTGTCAGGATACTGGGAAAGTGGTTCTCACAATATACGATTCCGGCAATTGTACACACCTCATCAATCAAAACCGATCCTTCTCTTTAGCCCACATTATTCATAACGGTTCCATCTGACCTGCACTCCCCTTCCTTGACAGGGTATCTGCTGGCTCATATGCTCGATATGGTCATTCACAAAAGGAGGTACGAATTATGCGGTTCGTCAAAGTGAAGGATGAAGAACGTACAGGCGATGTTGCGATCAATCTCGACCTAGTCAGAGAAGCGCATTTTGGAGGAGGGTTGCTGCATCTCTATTTCGAGCGCGGCTCCACCACACAGGATGACATCACATTTACAGGCGAGAATGCACAGAAAATCTGGGCAGCGATGGGATAGTAATGATTGACCCAGGAACGGGTGACGGAGCCTTTCGGAAGTTTCTATAGGTATCGCTCGACTGCAAAACAGAAAAACCCACGGCTCATCCTGAACCGCGGGTCTTCCTTATCAGTGATCTCACGCAAATCCGCTACCGCGTTGTGTGCTTTTCTCGGAATCGTCGCAGGCGACGACAGTACGCGACGGTTGCTGGTTATAAGAACTTGTCTGGAAACTGTTTCACCAACGCGTCTGTCAACGTATCTGCAATGACATAGACGTGTTTTCGCATCATCTTCCAGGTTTCATCGAGATGCGCATAATCCTTTTTCTGGTACTGGTTGATTTGGAGGACATGGTGAGCGCCGTGCGCCGCGATCAACCCTCGAACGGTGGATTCCGACAAATGGGGATTGATTGAACTAAAGAATGCGCCGAAGTCGTCGGCATTCGATGCCAAGCGGACCAACGCAGCATCCTGCTGACTCTTGTTCCCCGCAACTGTGGCCTCAGAATATTCTCGAACCGCGCTAATGTTGAGGTCCAGCAGGTTCAAGAATTGCTGCGACCGGGCTTCACCGTAAAACGGCGTAATCGCGCTCGCAATCTGTTTCGTATTGGAGTCGATTTCCTTCTTGACGGCAGCGCGCTCCGCCTGACTGTTCTTTGCGTTATCTAATACGGCGTGCTGCACCCAATAGATGTGCCCAAGCCAGAGATCGCGAAAGTCCTTTTTCATTTCGGTTACACGGGCTGGATTCACATCCACGGCTGCGCGCGATTCGCCGTCAGAGCCCACCAGGACAGCGAGCGCGAGTACCAACACTGCCATAGACTGAAATAACTTGCTCATAACGCCCTCCCTCAAAACCTGTCCCAAGTTTCGGTTGAATTCCAGCTGTTCAAAACTCGTAGAGTGATTTCGGCATCCTGCATGGTACTGTACGACTATAATGGTCGTATATCAAGGGATGGTGACCGGGTCATGAAGAATTCTTCATCATCCTAAAGAGTTGTAGTGGACTAGGCTGAAATTGTCCGGTGGGTTGAGGCTGGCAAACACAGGGTGAAGACCGAGCCCTTATCGACTTGGCTTGTAACCGAAACGGTCCCGCCATGGGCCTCCGCGATTTCCTTCACGATAGGCAGCCCAAGTCCGGGGCCACCAGCACCCTTTGCCCTTGCCTAATCGGTCCGATAAAACCGCTCGAAGAGATGAGGAAGATGCTCCCGGCTCGATGCCATGGCCTGTATCCTCGACCGCCACAGCAACGTCGTTCCCGACCACCTGTAAACGGATAGTTACGGCTCCGCCAGTCGGCGTGTAGTGCAGCGCGTTGTCGAGTAGATTGATCAACGCTTGGTTGAGCCACTGCGCATCGCCGAGGATGGGTGGGATCGATTGGGATTCAAATGACATTGTGATGTGGCGATCATCGGCAAGCAGCGTCAGTTCTTCCACGAGACCTTGAATCATGGGTTCCAGGGCGAGCGGCACAAGATGAACCGGAGGCTTGCCGCTGGTGAAATTCGCGAGGGTCAGCAGGGAACGGGTCAGGGCAATGAGCCGCCCGACCTGCTCAAGATTGTTGAGGAGGGCTTCGCGATATTCCTCCGTGGTCCTGACTTTCATGAGGGCGACATCCAGGTTGCCCTGCAGGATGGTCAAGGGGGTTTTCATCTCGTGAGCGGCAATGTCGCAAAACCTCCGCTGAGTTTCACCACTCCGTTGGAACCGGTCCGTGACGGAATTGAACGCCTGGGTGAGACGACGGAATTCCTTGTAGGGCGAATCCAGAGTGAGTCGTTTCCCTAGATCGGCTTCCGATATCGTTTCTGCGCCGGTACTCAACACCTCGATCGGAGTCATCACTTTCTTGGCCAGCCACCCACTGCCTATCCAGGCAACGAAAAGGATGGTTCCGGATCCAAGGGTCAGTAGGATCACAAGGCCGATCAGTGTCTCCCGGTATAGGAGCAGCGATGCCTCGGCCTGCAGAACATGTCGTACCGGGCCCTTCCGGGGAATCGGAACGAAGAGCTGTCGTACAGACCATCTGCCATCCAATGTCTCAGCGGTTTTATGCAGGCTGTTCCCAAGGTGGACTTGTTCGAAGACGTGATTGGGAACCGGCGTCTGTGCCACTGCGTTGGGACTATTCCAGACCAGCCGGCCATCCGGGGAGAAGATCCGAAGAGAATTGGTCATCTCGCGTTCTTCATTTTTGTCTCGAATCGACTCGGCTGCGCGCATCGAACGAGCACGTATCTATAATGCTCCCTCCAAGCTTGCTCGTTACGTCTTCAGGGATGGGGGCTGATTGATCTTCCACTGCGCGCAACTTTCTCACCCGCCCATCCACTGGCACGCCGAGACGTGCCATTAGCTCGAGCGAGGGCCTTCTCAGGCCGCGCGTTGCGCGAGCACAGAAGATCATCAGCCTCCATCCCCTCCCGTTTGACTTCGCCTTTCCTGCACCTAGAATCCCGCCATGGCGTCGTCTTTCGTTCACCTCCATCTCCATACCCAGTTCAGCCTCTTAGACGGCGCGAATCAAATCGAGCCGCTGGTCCGGC
>JANNXZ010000346.1:0-9822 GCA_031409835.1 Nitrospirota bacterium | reverse complement strand
ACACGACTACAAGCGCCATGGCACCACCACGCTCTTCGCCGCCCTCAATGTCGCGGAGGGCTCCATCCTCTCCACCTGCTTGCCGCGGCATCGGCACCAGGAATGGCTCACGTTCCTTCGTCTGATTGATCGCCAGATCCCCCAGGGCAAGGCCCTGCATCTGATCGCCGACAACTACGCCACGCACAAACATCCCACGGTGCAGCGGTGGCTCACGCGCCACCCGCGCGTCCACATGCACTTCACCCCGACGAGTAGTTCGTGGCTTAATCTGGTGGAACGCGTCTTTGGCGACCTGACGGCCAAACAAATTCGTCGCGGCGTGTTCCGCAGCGTCCCGGAACTGATTGCGGCCATTGACACGTACATGACCCAGCGCAATGCCACGCCGAAACCGTTTGTGTGGACCAAGACAGCACAGGAGATCTTGGTAAAAGTGAATCGGGCAAGGATCGTCCTGGATAAAACAAGAACAGCATGAATCACTACACAAGTCGCACCATCATCGACCACTCCCCTACCGCCTCTCTCTTCCCCCTGTGGGCTCCGCACGCCCACTTTCAGTACTCAGCTTGACCATTCCAAGTTCCGTAGTCTGAACCATCTCCATTCATGGCACGTCCACGATCCGACTCTCATACCTACTCATACGTACTCATAGCTGGATAATATAGAGAGTGAGATGGGGCGAAGCCCTTCAGGCAGGACAAGATCTGTATGGTCTCCCCTTCAGGTCCTACAATGCTAGTATTCTTGAATACCCATGCACCCGTTTAGTTATCGTTATAAATCAATAAGTTTCAACGAGAAACCATGGCACATACTTTGCTCATAGCTCAATCATGTTCTTATCTGGCACCACGCACGAAGTAGCCCGAACCTAAATCAACGCGACCATACCAGTTTCTATGGAGCAGCACATGAACGATTTGACAAAGCAACACTGCTTTTCACCGAGGGCCAGAGCCACAGAGACCGCTCGCATGCCACTATGCACCGCTCTCGTTACGGGTCTTTTGTTTTCGATCATCCCCTTATTGACCGGATGCGGCGACGGAGAGACCGGCGGCGTCGACCCAAGCGTCGGGGTGACTCCCGGTGCTGGTGCAAGCGCCACCGCGTCTCTCGCATGGCAACCGACTGAAGACCCCTCAGTCATTGCCTATTTCGTCCATTACGGCCGGCAATCACCAGGTCAACCGGGTAGCTGCTCATACGAACATTCCAAGCACGTTACCTCCCCATCAGTCACGGTCACCAACCTTGAGCCTGATACCCTCTATTACTTTTCGGTCAGTGCCTATAACGGTCTAGAAAGCCCCTGCTCAGGTGAAGTATCAACTGTCACCGATCCTCTTCCCGTCTAACCGATCGATTAGGCCACTCCCCATGCCCCTGTAATCCTGAATACTGCCTGTGTCATCGGGATGCGCCTGGATAACGCCCCGATGACATGACCGAGCTGTGTTATGGTCGATCTGTTCGCACAGATCTGACCTTCCCCCAATTCCGTGGACACCTGGTTAATCCACCGCCGTCCGCGCTTCGAACTCGGCCGGGGAATAGTAGCCGAGCGTGGAGTGACGCCGCCGCCGATTGTAGAACACCTCAATGTACTCGAAGATATCCTGTGTCGCTTCGTTCCGAGTGGCGTAGCGCCGATGGTACACGAGCTCGCGTTTGAGTGTCCCGAAAAAACTTTCGACACAGGCATTGTCCCAGCAGTTGCCCGTGCGGCTCATGCTGCTGGTGATGCCGTGCTCGCCGAGCAGCCGCTGGTAGCGGCGTGCCGCGTACTGGCTGCCGCGATCCGAGTGATGTAGCAACCCCGCCATGGGCTTCCGATGCGTCAGCGCCATGGTGAGGGCCCGCTCGGCTAGATCCACGGTCAGCCGATGGCCCATCGCCCAGCCGATCACGGTACGCGAGTACCGGTCGAGCACCACGGCGAGAGAGAGCCAGCCCTCCGTAGTCCAGACATAGGTCATGTCCCCGGCCCACACCCGGTTGGGCTGCTCGATCTGGAACTGCCGGTTGAGGGTGTTGCTGGCCACCGGCCACGGGTGGTTCGAGTTGGTCGTGGCGCGCCACTTCTTCACCGTCTTGGCCCGGATCCCTTCGACGCGCATCAGTCGCGCGATGCGATGTTCGCCGACCCCGTGCCCCCGCTTCGTCAATGCGTCCCAGATGCTGGGACTGCCGTAGGTCTCGCGAGACTCTCGGTGGATCACTCGGATTTCCGAGAGCAGGATGCGGTTGTGCATGGCACGGCGGCTCTCGGGCCGATCCTTCCAGGCGTAATAGCCTGCAGCCGATACCGCGAGCGCCCGGCACATGAGCCGGATGGGAACGCGACGGTCGTGCTTCTGGATCGCGCGGTATCTCATTGAGATTCCCTCGCGAAGAACGCCGCCGCACGTCTTAAAAAATCCCGCTCTTGGGTGACCCGCGCCAACTCCCGCTTCACACGCGTGAGTTCCTCGGCCTCGGCGCGCTAGGCGGCCCGTGTGGTGCCATGGGCCGCCGCCTGCCGGTGCTGGGCGGTCCAGCGATACAACACGTTGTCCGACATCCCCAGGTCCCGCGCGACCTGGGCCACTGGGTGAGCGGACTCACACACCAACCGCACCGCCTCCCGCTTAAATTCCTCGGTATACCGACGTCAAGTTCTTGCTGGCATGGGCACCTCCGATTTCACCATTCTCCCCCGTATGGAGGTGTCTGTAAAATCGGGGGAGGGTCACAGCAGTTGACGCAGGTGAAGGCGGGCGACCATGGGCTCGCGCATCGGGGACGGGGGAAGCCGTCGAACCGGCGGATTGCGGCGTGGGTCAAGGCGACTGTGCTGAAGCTGTACGAGTAGCGGTATGGGGATTTCTGGCCGACGTTGGCAGCAGAGAAGCTGGCCGAGCGCCATGGGATCACGCTCAGCGCGGAGACTGTGCGGGGCTGGTTACGGGACGCAGGCTTGCCCACTTCGCCCGGCGGAAGCGGCCCCATCGGACGTGGCGAGAACGGAAAGCCCATGCAGGGGAACTCCTCCAGCTGGACGGCTCGCACCATGACTGGTTGGAAGGTCGGGGACCGCGGTGTGTGCTGATGGCGTACATCGATGATGCGAGCAGTCGGGTGTATGCACAGTTCTACGAGTATGAAGGGACGATCCCGGCGATGGACAGCTTCACGCGCTACGTGCGCGGTATGGAATTCCCCTCGCGGTCTATGCGAATCGGCATACGACCTATCAGTCGCTCACCGCGCCGACGGTGGAGGAGCAGCTGGCGGGGCGGAAGCCCCAGAGTCAGTTTGGGTGGGCGCTGGACGAACTGGGGGGCGAGCTGATCCCGGCCCACTCCCCGCAGGCGAAGGGGCGGGTGGAGCGGCTATTCAAGACGGTTCAGGATCGCCTGGTGAAAGAGCTATGCTTGACTAGAATCACCACGATCAAGGCCGCGAATCAGTTCGTGGAGGCGTGGCTGCCGATCTGCAATCGGCGCTTCTCGGTCCAGCCGGCCCAGGCCGCCGATCTGCATCGGCCGAGGCTGGCGGGCTGTGATCTGGATCGTATCCTCTGCCTCAAGACGACCCGCTGCCTGCGGAAGGACTTCACCATTGCGCATCAGGGGGGCCTCTATCAGATTCACGACACGGTCCGGGCCCCCCATGTGCTGATGGAAGAACGGATAGATAGATGGGACGATGCGGATCACGCACCACGGTCGGCCGCTCGTCTTTCACGCGATCGCGTCTCGGCCCATGAAGGCGGCTGAGGCCAAGAAGGTTCACCGGCCACGGCACCCGGTCACGCCGAGGCCGGACCATCCGTGGCCCAAACGACTACTGTCGACACGAGACGCACACGCGGCAGCGGCCATCACAGAACTCGGACATTTCTAAAGTGGGTTGACACGCGCGCCATGTGGGCTAAACACCTGTTTGACTCTCAACATGACCCATGGTACCCTCTGCCTTCAAACAAGCTAGCACTGGCCTTCGCGCGTCTCGAGCTTCATGTGATTGTTGCCGCGTGATGAAGCTTGATCGTAAATATAACTCCTGCGTTTCAGTGTCCTACGCTTAGATGCCCTGCGGGAAAATGGACGCAGCGATGCGGTATTTCTGTCCGACCCCCCTCATCTCCTCGAACGTTACCCCACGTTGGAGATGCATGGTTCTATAAAAGGAGCACATATGAAGCTATCCACTGGGTGGCGAGCCGACAAGACGAGAAAGAGCCGAGCACGGGCGACACGAAAACCAAAAATTAGATGGGAGGTACTCGGCCTTCCAGGTCCTCTAGATGCCAGTCTGACGACCTCAATGGAAGACATCCGTCGGCAAGTATCGAACATGGCAAGCCGTGGGTTCGGCCAAGGCACTCGCTCGCGTACAGCTGAACGAGAAGCCAAGACAATCAACCATGCCCCCGACTCAAGCAGCAAGAGACGCCGTGGGGCGACAGAGCCGTCCTAATCATCATCGTAAGGGGAATAGTATCCTACTAAACAGCAGGCGCTTGGTGACTTGTTACGAGTCGCTACGCAAAGGAGGGCACCATCGGACGAGCAGGAAAAACGACTATCGCAAAACGAGACCGTGAGAAAGCGAAACAAGTTCAGCGACGCGAGAAAGACGCCCGCCGAGAACAACGCAAGACCGAGAAACCCGATCGCCCCCTGAACACAGAGGGGGAGGATCCTGATTTGGTCGGGCTTCAGTGGGGCCCGCAAGAGCCGCTGTATTAGTGGTAGCGGTCAGCGCCGAACACTGCCTGCAATTGTTGGGTGACCCCACGGCGATATTCGCCTTCTTGCTTCACCAATGGCACAACACCGCCCGCATCAGTCAGAGCCAGCAAATCGTCCTCTATCGCCAAGTCCGGTCAGAATCTCCGACATTGACCCGATACTACTCCCGGCTATCTTGATTTCTGCCGGAGCCGACTACGAATTCCGTCAGTCCATCGATGATGCCTACACGTCCGTCCTCACGAAACCTGGTCTCCGTTCCATCAGGAGTTCTCACCCATCTCTTCCCCGTGTACAGCCCCTCAGCCTTTAGGTTGGTCATGATGATACACCCCTGATCCCTCACACCTCATAATCTGTCAGTCTATGCGCGTCGCTACTTCGCCCCTAGCTGGCAGACTCTGACCTAAGAGACCGAGATCCCCTCCGGTATGATGAGGGATTCGGCTGAAGCTGGCCTCTGTCTTCACCTGGACGCCCCCACCGCTTATGGTCACCGCTGGAACGTTCAGCCCTCCCCCGAACATACGAACGCTCACTGGAGCTGGGACTCCCCTCTGCCAACGGTACTGAATGCCCCAGCAACGCTTCGATCGCGCGCAGCTGATCACACTCCTCGAAAGTCACAAAACTGGTGGCTCGCCCGGTCATCTTCATTCGGGCTGTCCGTCCAATACGATGGATATAGTCCTCCGGGCAATTCGGCAAATCGTAATTCACCACATGGCTAATGTTGGCCACGTCAATTCCGCGAGCTGCGACATCCGTCGCGACGAGAATTCTGACCTGTCCTCGTTTAAATCCGTCGAGCGCACGAAGGCGCTGGGGCAGACTTCGGTCTCCGTGGATGACCGCAACGCGGTGACCAGCTTGTTCAAGCGTCTGACCGAGTCGATCGACCCGATTCTTTGTCCGGGCAAATACGAGGACAGTCCCTCGTTCCGTCCCCAATAACGACACCAATAGATTCGTCTTCTCATGGGAGGTCGTATGATGCAGCGTCTGGGTCACACCTTCGGCCGTCGTCGAGGCAGGGGTTACCATGACATGAACAGCACCGTGTAGGCTCGCTTGAACAAGGCGAGTGATATCCGCCTGAATCGTTGCGGAAAAGAGCAACGTCTGCCGCTCCAGCGGCAATGCATCGAGAATCTGATTGATCTGTGGAGCAAAACCCATGTCGAGCATCCGGTCCGCTTCATCGAGCACCAGAATTTTAATCGGGGCTAAATTGATCGTCCCATTCCACATGTGGTCCAGCAAACGCCCCGGTGTGGCAACCAGGATATCGGGTCGCTGACGTAATCCTCTGATCTGCGCCTGCATATCGCTCCCTCCGACAATGACCGTGGCAGAGATGTGGTGGCTCCGACCGAGCTTCTCGATTGAGTCAAAAATCTGCAACGCTAACTCTCGAGTCGGTGCGAGAATCAAGGCTTGCGGTTGGCCTTTCGGCAGGACCGCGAGCCGTTCGATCATGGGTACAACAAACGCAGCCGTTTTCCCGGTACCGGTTTGAGCACAACCGATGACGTCCCGGCCCTCAAGGGCTGGTGGAATGGCTTGAGCTTGAATAGGAGTGGGTACCAGCAAGCCCGCTGCCGTCAAGTCCCGCAAAAGCGGTTCAGACAGACCAAGGGTGTGAAAACTCGTGTGAACAGAGGTATGCAATGCACTATCCTTTCAGTGTGATCGCATTAAGACGGGATCAGAGAACCGAGGGGAGAGAAACCAGAAAGGCATCAACTCCGACAGGACCTGGTCGCGATGCGATCGCGAAGTCCGTTTATGGTGTATACAGCCGCGCCGCCGGACTACTGCGACAACGATGTGGAAATCATCGTACAGTACGCCCTCTCTGGCGTCAACTCATTTGAGAAGGAAAGGCTCGATAGTACAAGCGGAAAATGACACCTACACTCACGGTATTGCGCGAATATCTTGTCAGGATAAATTAACGCGTTCGCTATCCGAGCCAGACTGTGCTATGGTAGCTTCGAATGAAGTCCGGTCACTACTCTCATCCCTCGCGTCTTCATTCCCTCCCTCTAGATTCTGCGCGATCGATGCTCTAGTTTCCGCTCTACTCCGCACACAGATCTCTGCAAGGAGACCGCCGAGCATAACTAACCCGTCAGACTCGTATGCAGAAGACTAGCTCGCCAGGACGAGCTAGCCCAGTACGAAGGGAATCTCGATGGGGAAACGGGTCCTGTATGTCGGCGGACTCCCGGACATGGTTTCGGACTGCGAGCTACGTGGCATCTTCACCTCCTTCGGTCTGGTCGCCAGAGCCTACGTGGTCCGATTCAAACATACAGGAAAGTCTGCCGGATACGGATTCGTCGAAATGGGGTCCGGTGAACAAGCCTTGAACGCCGTAGTCGCCCTTGAAGGAACTAGATGGGATGGGCACCTCCTCAGGCTCTATGTCACCCCCTATGCAAACCAGGCCGTATAAGATCGCACACGTCACGAGCAAGGAGTACCCATGAGCCGTACCAACTTAGATCCGATCATGACATTTCCAGATGGATCACACCTCTTGATCAGCACTGCCTGCTCAAAAGAAGGGAGCTTTTCCTGCTCCCTCTATATGGCAACCATTGAAGCGGATGATCGAGGGGCCTTCCGTGTCATCTCCAACCATCTCACCGCAGCCACGTGCTTGATTGCGCAAGAAGACGCCTTCAGCTATGCCCAACGTCTCTACCCGCGTTCAGCTGAAACGATGAAGAGGCCACCCTATCTCATATGGCCAGGCCCAGGGCCCACTGGCAATACGGACGTGTAGGATAGCGCCGAATCCTCTCGCACCAGATAGTAACCTGATTCTTGACTCACCTGCACAATCCACATTCCCTCGTCCAAGTATTCGCGGATTCAAGTAGCCAGTGCATACGTTCACCGACGACGTGATGGAGTCACCTCTTGGCACACCAAGGGGTTACGAATGCGCACATATCGTCGGATCACCTACGAAGACCGGTGCCAAATTTACGCCGTGCAAACGGCGGGCATCACCCAGGCCGAGATCAGCAAGGCCCTGGGATTCAGTCAAGGAACCGTGAGCCGGGAACTCGCCCGGAACACGGGGTAGCGGGGCGACCGCTTTCAGCAAGCGCACCGCACCGCGCAGTCCCGACAGCAGCCGGTTCGACACCAGCCGCGCAAACTGACGGGCCGTGTCCGTCGCGCCCTCGCCCGCAAGCTGCGGACAGAACGCTGGAGCCCGGAGCCGCGGAGTTTCTGGTTACGGCATGAGCGTGGGGTGGCCCTCAGCCACGAATGGATTTCCCAGATGATCTGGGACGACACGCGCGCGGGTGGCGCCCGCTGGCGGTTCGTGCGGCGGCGGGGCACGCCGTACACCCGGCGTGGAGCCCAGCACGCGGGCCGAGGCGTCATCCCCCATCGCATCGACATCGCCGCGCGTCCCGCGATCGTGAACGCACAGTCACGACTCGGTGACGGGGAAGGCGATCCCATCGTGGGGGCCCACCACAAGGGGGCGTTGCTCACCCCTGTCGCGCGCAAAAGCCTGTTCACCACCAGCTCGAAATTGCCCCGCCCAACAGCCACCGCCACGCACCGCGCCACGGTGCGCCGGCTGAAACCGCTGCGCGACCACGTCCATACCATGACCTACGATAACGGCAAAGAGTTTGCCGGGCATCGACACACGGCCCACAGACTGCACGCCCAGATCTTCTTTCCCACGCCCTATCACGCGTGGGAACGCGGGATGAACGAAAACACGAATGGCCTGATTCGGGACTTCTTCCCAAAGGGGACGGACTTCACGACAATGCATCCGGCAACGGTCGCGAAGGTGAACCGCCTGCTCACCCCCCGGCCCAGAAAATCACTCGGCTTTCAAACGCCCAACGAGGCCTTTCACGCACTGACCAGAGGCGGCTGAACATGAGGCACTGGGAGGTTCAATCTGCGATTATCAAACTTAAGAGACCAGCTACTATAGCTTTTCACGAACGCCTCTGTTAGGATGTCCCTGTTTCATGCGGCGGGCCTCGTATGAAACAGCAAATAGAACGGCCCATCACCGATGTTGTTGGTACCGAGAATCTGATCGGAAGCTCGACCCAAGCCGCTCCACTGTTTGCGTCTTCGGCCCGTTCCTTCCCCTCGTATGTTTCTTCTCGAGTCTCACACAATATCAATTTCAGAAGGAGGAACCCCCATGGGTTCAAAACTTTATGTCGGCGGGTTGCCCTATGCGGCAACCGAATCACAGCTCACCACCCTCTTCGCCGCGCATGGCACCGTCGAGTCTGCGCGTGTGATCACGGACAAGTTCACCGGGCAATCACGAGGCTTCGGTTTCGTCGAGATGGCCACACAGGAAGAAGCCAAAGCCGCGATTACCGCGTTAAACGGCTCACAGATGGACGGACGTCCCCTGACTGTCAATGAAGCCAAGCCACAAGAACCCCGCACCGGCGGCGGTGGCGGCGGCGGTGGTCGTTTCGGTGGCGGTGGCGGTGGCGGTGGCGATCGCGGCGGACGCGGTCGTTTCTAACAAACCAAGAAGCTGCAGTTGCTGAAGAGGCGCTTGGGTTGGAGCGCCGCTTAACAACAAACCTGGTCCCATACCATAGATTCGATCTGCCGTAACGAACGACTCTCCGTACCTCTAACGCCCTGCCTGTCCAGACTTCAGACCGATCGCCCACACAGGCCTCTCGGCGTCGAGGATTGTCTCACCCGCACAGTCAAGCAGCAAATACCTACGAGAAAAATATTCACACCTTTGATGTAGACCACTTTGGGAGCCACGCTCAGCGAGCATGCTGTTTTATTCTGGGTGAATTATTGGAGAAATCGTCGAACCATGGCACAATCATCCCAATCACCGAGAGACCGTATATGCGCTGGCATCCACGCCTTCTAAATCTGCTGCTCACTCTCTGGTTTTCCACAGCAATCTGCACACCCAGCTTTGCAGGAGACATCGCCCTCTTGAGCATCGGCCCTCGCATTGGCTTCGGCGAAAAAAAACCCATCATAGGAAGAGAACTAAACTACATTTTCCACCTATACGACGTCGCGGCGG
>JANNXZ010000345.1:0-7931 GCA_031409835.1 Nitrospirota bacterium | reverse complement strand
AGCGCTTGGATCTGGCTTTTCTCATCCACGCTGAGGACCACGGCATGCTCGGGCGGGTGCAGATACAGGCCCACCACATCCTCCAGCTTGTCCTGGAAGTGCGGATCCTGGCTGAGCTTGAAGGCCCGGACTCGGTGGGGTCGCAACCCATGGGCCGTCCAGACCCGCTGCACGAACGTAGGATTCGTCCGCAGGTGCCGAGCCAAGGTGCGGGTCGACCAGTGGGTGGCGCCAGGCGGTGTCGTCTGGGTCGTCGTCTTCAGAATGCGCGCGATCAGCGCCTGGCACGCCTTGGGGGGACGCCCGCCGCGTGGCGCATCCTGCGCGAGGCCGGGCAGGCGCTGGGTCGCGACGCGGTGCCGCCACAGGCCCACGGTTTGCCGACTCGTGTCCAGGGCGACGGCAATGTGCTGGTTGTCGTGGCCCTCGGCCGCCAACAAGGCAATCTTGGCGCGAAGCACGAGTCGCGCAGGCGTCCGCCGGCCGCGCGCCCACTGCGTCAGTTGCTGGTGTTCGGGCTCTGTCAGCTGAAGGGACGGGGCGATGCGCATGGTCAGATCCTCCTCTGGAGGAGGAGTATACCCGTACGGCATAATAAGTAAAGCTATTTATGCATCACTTCACTAGTTAGTGGGGTAGAGTTGGGGCTTTGCGCCGTGTGCAACTGATGCTCGGTCGCACTCATGGGGTGAGGGGACCGGCGTCGAACAGTTGGGAAGATGCTGAGGGGGGGAACGATATCCCTTCTTGGGGAAGGAAGCGAAAATGCGTCACGGCGAAAGATACAGGCTGGCCCACTTCGAGCCGGTACTGGCGGAACTCTTCTTTGTTCATACGGGATCGGAGAATCAATCCTTCTCCCGTTTCGATCTCGAGCCGATAGGCCACGCCGAGAAAGTAAATGTGCCGTAGCGTGGCCGGCTGACGGTACCGATGGGGATCTTCAGCAACCTTCACGTAGTACGGGCGAAAACCCACTTGCACATGGACATGGTCTGAGATATTGGGGGCGGGAAACTCAAGCGATCCAATCTTTACCACTCCGTTCAGAACCTGGCCTTCGAGAATATTCATGGCTCCGATAAACCGTGCCACAAATTCGGTAGCAGGCTCTTCATACACCTCGGCAGGAGATCCGATTTGTTCAAGCTTGCCTTTTGAGAAGACAATGATCCGTCCGGAGACTTCCATCGCCTCTTCTTGGTCGTGTGTGACGAAGAGACTGGTGACGTTGAGGCGATCGTGAAGCCGGATCAACCACTCACGCAGTTCCTGCCGCACCTTCGCATCCACGGCGCCGAACGGCTCATCGAGTAGCAGCACACTCGGACGAGGAGCCAGGGATCTGGCAATCGCAACCCGCTGGCGTTGCCCTCCGGAAAGCTGGTGAGGATATCGATGTTCCAGTGCGTCCAGACTCATCAAGTTGAGTAATTCAGCCACGCGCGGCTCGATTTCAGCCGGTTTCCATTTCTTGATTTTGAGGCCGAACGCAATGTTCTCGAAGACGGTCAGATGCTTGAATAGTGCATAGTGTTGAAAGACAAATCCGATATTCCGATCCTGAACGGATAGATCGTTGACCCGTTTCCCATCGATATAGATGTCCCCGCCGGAAGGCGTTTCCAGCCCCGCGATCAAACGCAGCACAGTCGTTTTTCCGCTGCCGCTCGGTCCGAGAAGACCGAGGAGTTCCCCTTCCTTGACCGTGAAGGACACACCTGACACAGCTTGGACTGAACCAAATTGCTTTGTGAGCCCTCGCACCTCGATCTTCACGCCAGGACCTTTCTAGTTGGCCGATGTCACAGTTGCAGCAGATTTGGCTTTCGCGAGTTCCAGCACGGTCAGAATGGCAAAGGAGACGGCCAACAGGGTCAAGGCGACGGCATTGGCACCCACATAATTGAAATCCACATAACTTTGATAGATGTGCAGGGTCGCGGTCTGCGTCAGCATCAGGATATTCCCGGATACGACGAGCACCGCACCGAATTCACCAATGGCCCTGGCCACCGTCAACGTCGCCCCATATACAAATCCCCATCGAAGCATGGGGAGCGTCACCTTGAGAAACACTTGCCACTCGTTTGCCCCCAACGTTCTTGCCGCCTCCTCGGTATCCGTTCCGATCGTCTGCAACAGGGGAGTCAGCTCCCGGACGACGAACGGAAAGGTGGCGAACAGCGTTGCCAGCACCATGGCGGGCATGGCAAACAGTACTTTGACCCCCAGGGTGCCGAAGAAGGTGCCCAGAATGGTTTCGGGGCCGAACAGCAGAATCAGCATGAATCCTGCGATGACCGGAGAAACTGAAAAGGGCAAGTCGATCAATCCGCTCAGAACCGTTCGCCCGGCAAAGTGTTGACGCACAAGAACCAGGGCGGTGATCGTGCCGAACACCAAGTTCATGACTAGTACGATCGCCGTAATCTCAAGTGTGAGCATGAATCCGTGCAACGCCTCCGGCTTCGTCACTTCACGCCAGAAGGCTGCGATCCCCTCGTCGAAACTCTGTACCGCGAGATACAGAATCGGACCGATCAGGAGCAGTGCAAAATAGAACCACACTGAACCGATGAATAGGCGCCGCGTCATGGCAAGTTATCCGATCTCCGATGGGTGAATCATTGGGAGGGGCCGTTTCGACCATCGGAACCACCGTGGCATCCGTTCGCCGGGTGGTCTGGTCAGACGCTCCAACAAGACCAGCACCAGAAACGAAATCAGTAGGATAAAAACCGAGACCGATGTGGCGCCCTGGGGGTTGTAACTTTCGATTTCTCCATACACATACACCGACGCCACCTGGGTCTTCATCGGGATGTTCCCTGCGACGATAACGATGGACCCGAACTCACCCAGTGCCCGGACAAAGGTCAGAAACACACCGGTCAAGAGCCCCGGTAGCACGGATGGCACTGTGACCTTCCAAAAGGTCGTCCAAGGACTTGCTCCCAAGGAGAAGGCCGCTTCCTCCTGCTCGCGCTCCAGTTCCATCAGCACCGGCTGCAACGAACGGATGGTGAAGGGCATAGTCACAAACAGCATCGCCAGAACGATGCCTGGCTTGGCGTACAAGAGGGAGATATTCCCTTCTTGCAGCCACATTCCGAGAATGGTGGTCGGCCCATAAATGGCGGCAATCATCAATCCAGTCACCAGCGTGGGAATCGCGAAGGGCAGATCGACCAGGGCGTTGAGAAACCATCTGCCTGGGAATTCGTAGCGCACCAGTACAATTGCCGAGAGCGTTCCGAAGATGGCGTTGATGACCGTCGTGAGGAAGGCGGCTTCCAGCGTCAAGAGCAGGGCGGAAGACGCTTGGGGGGTGCTGATGTCTTCAATAAAGTGGTCGATCCCTCCGAGAAACGACTGGTGGGCGATCGCAGCGAGTGGGAACAGGATGAGCAGGGATACGTATCCGACCGCAGCGGACCTGAGAGCAATCTGAAGTAATGTGTGGGTCGTCATGGTCTGTCCGCCGTTTATTTTCCGCGTGCGAGATCTTCGACGATGGTTGTCCAGGCCCCGCGAGGCCCAAACAGCGTGGCGCTGATTTTCTCCCATCCGCCCAGATCGGCAATGGTAAAGAGCTGGCTTGGGAGGGGAATCGACGTACGAGCCGGTGTCTGTGCAGTGGCTTGATCGATCGGTCGGAATCCCAGTTCGGCAAAGGCAGCCTGAGCTTCTTCACTATGGAGGAAGGAGACAAATGCCTCGGCTACATCGCGTACCTGGTGTCGGTCGACGTGTCGGTCGATGAGGGCGACAGGGTTCTCGATCCAGACCGTTTCATTGGGAATAATGATTTCATAAGGACGGTCGCTTTTGATGCGCGGGATCAGTTCGTTTTCGTAGGTGACGATCACGTCTCCCACCCCGCGCTCGAAAGTCGTGACCGATTCGCGCCCGCTCTTGTCCATCACCTTCACGTTCTTCTGGATGCGTTTCAACAATCCTGAGGCAACGGCTTCTGCCGATTCGGCACTCGGTTTCTTTCCGGCTCCTGCCTGTTGTTCGGCGAGTTTCAGCCCGGCTCCATAGATCGCGACCACATCCCACATCGCTCCGCCCGACGTCTTGGGATTTGGATAGAGGACTTCTACGCCGGGTCTGGCGAGATCTTCCCAGACCTTGATCCTCTTCGGGTTTCCCTTCCTCACTCCGAGTGCGACGACTGAGGCGGAGATCATCCCTTTGTGCGGCCCTGTCCGCCAGTCATGGGAAATCAATCCTGCTTTGGCGATCTGGTCGAGATCGCCCTCCAGTGAGAGCGCTGCCACGTCGGCGTCGAACCCTCCGATGATCGCCCTAGCCTGGGCGCCAGATGCTCCGTACGAGCTTCGGATACGAACGTCTTGTCCCGTCCGTTGTTTCCAGCTCCGCTGGAACGCGGGAATGATCGTGCGTTCGTAGGCTTCCTTTGGCACGCTATAGACCGCCAGCATCAATTCCCTGGTCTCTCCAGCCATGACGGAACCGGAGAATGCCACCCACGCTAGCAAGAGAGGAAACAGGATTGAGATAAACATGATGACTTTCCTCCGATCGGACGATGACAGCAAGATCAACTCGCGCGCTTCGCCGGCTTTGCCATGGCAAACTGGCTCAGCGTGTAATGATCCAAAATATCGGCAATGGCATTACGAACCTCACCCATCGCATCTTGCAACGGACAGTACGGCTTCGTTGCATAAGGACAGTCGCTGCACTTTTGATAGGCGGTTTTGCTCACGCAGGAAATAGGCGCGAGCGGCCCATCCAAGATGCGGATCACTTGGCCCAAGGTGATCTCGTCGGGCGACTTGATCAGCATATAGCCGCCCTTCACTCCGCGACGACTTGAGAGGAGGCCGGCTCGTTTCAATGCCAGGAGGATTTGCTCAAGAAATTCGACCGGGATATGTTGGCGCGTTGCGATCTGGTGGCGCTGTAGCGTCAGCTTGCCATGCGCAAGAGTGAGTTCAAGCAATGCGCGGAGTCCGTACTCGCTTTTTTTTGAAAGTTTCATAGAGGGACAGACCTAATCATGAGTTAGTTAGTCAAGATGTGTAACAATAGAGCACTCCACTGCTCCCGTCAAGTGGCGATCTGAAAAATGAGCGGAATACTTCAAGAGCTCCAATCCACGATGCCCATCAATTTCATAGAGACAATATGCTGCAACTTGTTGATCCTAGAGGGGTTGTTCCTTGACAGGCTCTGCAAGTTCCTGTTAGCTTCTCTGCTCATTTCAACGCGTCTAGCGTAATATTTCAGGCCTTCATCACAACGACTGGACTGTTCGTGACCTTCCAGGATCTCATTCTCACATTGCATCGATATTGGGCCGAGCAAGGTTGCGTCATCCATCAGCCCTATGATCTGGAAATGGGGGCGGGCACCTTTCATCCAGCCACGTTCCTCAAGTCCCTTGGCCCGGAGCCCTGGCGGGCCGCCTATCCCCAACCATGCCGGCGTCCCACGGATGGACGATACGGCGAGAACCCCAATCGCATGCAGCACTACTATCAGTATCAGGTTGTGCTGAAGCCGGCGCCGGACAACATTCAAGCGTTGTATCTGGCGAGTCTGGCTCAATTGGGGATCAATCCGAAGCAGCACGATATTCGGTTCATTCAAGACGATTGGGAATCACCCACTCTGGGTGCTTGGGGTCTGGGTTGGGAGGTGCGCCTCGATGGGATGGAGATCACCCAGTTCACCTACTTCCAAGAAATTGGCGGGATCGAGCTGAATCCCATTACCGTCGAAATCACCTACGGGACTGAACGCATTGCGATGTATCTGCAACAGGTCAATAACGTCTTCGACCTCGCCTGGAACGATTCAGTCACGTATGGCGATATCCATCATGAAACGGAAGTCCAATTCTCCACCTACAATTTCGAAGAGAGCGATGTGGCGATGCTCATGGCCACGTTTCAATCGTTCGAGGGAGAATGCAAGCGGCTGTTGGCGAATCGCGACAAGCGGTTGACGCTCCCGGCCTACGAATTCTGTATCAAATCATCGCACCTCTTCAATCTGCTCGATGCCCGAGGGGCGATCAGCGTGGCGGAACGCACCGGCTATATCGCCAGGGTCCGTGCCCTTGCCCGTCAATGTGCCGAGCGCTACATTGAGGAGCGGGCAGCGATGGGGCATCCGTTGCTCAATCGCGGGGCAGGGCGTGACGGAGCGAACACATCGCGTATTCGTTCCAAGGCTGTGGTCCGCCGCTCATAAAGAACGCAAAAAGATTCATGACAAAGAATCAGAAACCTCGCCGTGCTGCTCCTCTTGCGAAGAAGGGGATTCGCCCTTCTCCAGTGACCGCTGCCGAGTTGTTGCTGGAGATCGGCGTCGAAGAACTTCCTTACCAGTTCATTGCTCCCGCCCTGGCTGCTCTCAAAGATTCCGCTGAGCAGCTGTTCAAAGACCAGCGACTCGCGTTTCAATCCGTCCGTACACTGGGAACTCCCAGACGATTGACCCTGGTGGTCGAGGGTCTCGCAACCCAGCAAACTTCTATGGTCAAGGAAGCGATGGGGCCTTCCAAATCGGTGGCGTTCGATCCCACCGGCCAGCCGACCAGAGCGGCGACAGGATTTGCCGCAGGACAAGGAGTCTCCATCCAAGACCTGCAGATTCGTCAGACTCCGAAGGGGGAGTATCTCTTTGCGGTGAAGCAGGAGCAGGGGCGGCCCGCCAACGTGGTCCTGAAAGAACTCCTCCCTCAATTGATCGCAAAGCTTTCGTTTCCGAAAGCGATGAAGTGGAATAACACAGGCGTTCGGTTCGCTCGACCAGTGCGGTGGCTGGTAGCACTATACGGAGGGGCCACGCTTCCGATCGAAGCCGCAGGGATAACCGCCGGTAACCGGACGGAAGGCCATCGCGTGTTAGGGAGTGCGAAAGGGATTGTGGTTCGAGACGCCGAGTCCTATCTGAAGGGTCTTGAACGTCAGGGGGTTATTCCCGCCTCTGAGCGCCGACGTCACATGATCGAAGAACAGATCGCCACATTGTGCAAAGAAACGGGCTTCACGTTGAATGTGGATAGAGACTTATTGGATCAGGCGGTCTATACGACCGAATGCCCCAATGCCATTGTCGGCTCGTTCAAAGAGACCTATCTCGATGTTCCGGAAGAAATTCTCATCACGTCGATGAAAGAACATCAGGGCTTCTTCTCTTTGATGAACAAAGATACGGGAAGGCTAGTGGCTCATTTCATCACGGTCACCAACAATCGAGCGAAAGATATGTCGCTCATTCGCGAAGGCAACGAGCGGGTCCTGGCGGCGCGTCTGGCAGATGCCAAGTTCTTTTTCGATGAAGACCGGAAGGTCAAATTGGAGGAGCGGGCCAAGAAGTTGAGCGGAGTGACGTTTCATCAGAAGCTCGGCACGATGGCGCAAAAGCAGGAACGGGTGGCCAAGTTGGCGACGACGTTGGCGCAAATAGCAGGGCTCAAAGATAGCATGGTGAATGCCTGTCGGCGCGCCGGTGAACTCTGTAAGGCCGATTTGTTGACCGGCATCGTCGGGGAGTTTCCGACCCTGCAGGGCGTGATGGGTGGCTACTACGCCCGGTTTGATGGGGAGGAGCCTGAGGTGGTCGTCGGCATCGGACAGCATTATCAGCCGCATTCCATAGAGGGCCTGATTCCAGCTACCCTTACGCCGCAAGTCCTGTCTGTCGCGGATCGTCTAGATAGCCTCGCGGCGTTTTTCCATGTCGGGATCGTTCCAACCGGCTCCGAAGATCCCTTCGCCTTGCGCCGCCATGCGACTGCGATTGTCCGGATTCTCCTGGAGGGTCTCATTCGGGTTAATCTTGGGCAGGCGGTTCGAGAGGCTCAGACCATTGTGGTGGCAGCCGGGATCAAGGCGGCTCCGATTCAAGGAGATGCACAAAAGCGGCTGGTTGATTTTCTGTTCGAA
>JANNXZ010000344.1:0-4854 GCA_031409835.1 Nitrospirota bacterium | reverse complement strand
GAGCAAAAGCTGCCGGTGCTCAAGACGATCGGCGTGGTCGATATTGTCGGGGCCAGCAAGTGTCCGGAGCCGATCCCGGACGAGGAGATTGCGGCGATCAAGACCCTGATCACCAGCGTGTTGCCCTATGATCCGCACCCGTATCTGCACGAAGGCATGCAAGTGGAGGTAGTCCGAGGTCCGCTGCAAGGCGTGCACGGGATTCTCTTGCGGAAAGAAAAACACCATCGATTGGTGCTGGGTGTTCGCCTGATTCAGCAAGCCGCAGCGGTGGAGATCGATGTGAATGATGTGGTGCCGGCGTGACGAGAACAAGATTCGGTGGCGCAATCCCTGTGCCAGGTAATTGAGGAGCAGATATGCGAGCGCAAGACGAGAATCTCACACGAGTGATCCTGGCCGCTCTCGACACGCAGCCGGGGGTCAGACTAGCCATTCTATTTGGCTCGCTGGCTGCTGGCCTGGAACGAGCGGACAGCGATCTAGACCTGGCGGTAGACGCCGGGCGCCGCCTCACGGCTGGGGAGAAACTGGCGTTGATGAACACGTTGGCCGAACAAACGGGACGGCCGGTAGATTTGGTAGACCTCCACACCGTCGGTGAGCCTCTATTAGGCCAAATCCTTCGGCATGGAAAAAGATTGTTGGGCGGCGGGACATGCTATGCCGACCTCATCCGCAGGCACCTTTTCGATCAGGCGGACTACCTCCCATATCGCACAAGAGTCCTAGCTGAAAGGAGGCGGGCATGGATCGAGAAGTAATCGAGCTGAAGCTTGAATCCCTGCGTCGCTGTCTCCAGCGCGTTGCGGAGAAATGTCCGTCCGATCCAGACACGCTGGGTCGAGACCCTGATCTCCAGGATATCGTCACCCTCAATCTGAGCAGGGCCGTACAATTGTGCGTGGACCTTGGCGCACACCTCATTGCCGACATGGATGTGCTGCCACCAGATACGATGGGCCAAACCTTCGATGCACTGGCCCACGCCGGAGTCATCCCCGAACCTCTGGGCCAACAACTCAAGAAGGCAGTGGGCTTTCGGAATATTGCCGTGCATCACTACGAAGAAATCGACTGGGCGATCGTCCACGGTATCGCCCAGAATCACTTAAGCGATTTCAGCGAATTCGCCAAGGTCATTGCCGCCAGATTGCCCCGATGACCACTCGCCGAAGCCTGAGATGAATGAACAGATCCCAGTGGTTCGAGGTCCACTCCAAGGCGTGCGCGGAATTCTCTTGTGCAAAGGAAAGTGGCATCGCTTGGTACTGGGTATTCGTGAGATTCAGCAGGCTGCTGCCGTAGAAATTGATTTGCGAGATATCGTGGCCATTTGATCGAGATCGGCCAACAGTAGAGGAGAAAGATTGCCAATGAAAGCGCTGATTACAGGCATTACAGGCCAGGATGGATCGTATCTCACCGAACTTCTTCTCGGTAAGGGCTACGAAGTCTACGGCATTATTCGACGTTCCAGCTCGTTTAATACAGCCAGGATCGACCAACTCTACCAAGACCCTCATGCCCCGGATGTTCGCTTGCGGTTGGTCTATGGGGATTTGAATGATGCCAGTTCGCTCAACAGGATTCTTCGGACTATTCAGCCGGATGAAATCTACAATCTGGGTGCGCAGAGTCACGTGCGAGTCAGTTTCGATGTCCCCGAGTATACGGCGGATGTGACAGGACTTGGTACTATTCGTCTGCTTGAGGCCATTCGAGAATCTGGGCTCAGACCAAAGTTCTATCAGGCCTCCTCAAGTGAAATGTTCGGCAAGGTTCAGGAAATTCCACAACGGGAGACCACACCGTTCTACCCGCGAAGCCCGTATGGCGCGGCCAAGCTGTACGCGCATTGGATTACAGTTAATTACCGGGAGGCGTACAACTTCTTTGCTTGCAGCGGCATTCTGTTCAACCATGAGTCTCCCCGGCGTGGAGAAACCTTCGTGACGAGGAAGATCACCAAGGCTGCGGCTCGCATCAAGCTGGGATTGCAGCAGGACTTGTACCTGGGTAATTTGGACGCGAAGCGGGATTGGGGATATGCGGGCGATTATGTCCAGGCGATGTGGCTGATGATGCAGCAAGACCAGCCTGACGATTTTGTGATTGCGACAGGAGAAACTCATACGGTCCGAGAATTCCTGGAAGTGGTATTTGAACATCTCAATCTTGACTGGAAGCGATATACGAAGATCGATCCGAAGTATTATCGCCCGACTGAAGTGGATCTGCTCATCGGCGACGCCAGCAAAGCGAAGAAGCAGTTACAGTGGGAACCGAGAGTGCGGTTTCGAGAGTTGGCCACGATGATGGTGGATGCAGATCTCGAAGCTGAACGCGAGCGGCTCGACGGAACCAAACACTATATCCAACCGAAACAGGTGTAAGCCGTGGAGATAGATGCGCGCATTTATATAGCCGGTCATCGGGGCATGGTCGGGTCGGCTCTTGTACGGCTTCTTCAGGCCAAGGGGTACAGGAATCTGCTGTATAGGACCAGTCAAGAGCTTGACTTGAGAGACAGTCGGCAGGTTGAGCATTTTTTTGCTGAGACGAATCCCGAGTACGTCATGATCGCGGCGGCAAAAGTCGGCGGGATTCTCGCGAACAGCTCATTTCCCGCAGAATTTCTCTATGAGAACCTTGCGATCCAAACCAACCTGATTCATCAGGCCTACCTCCACCGAGTCAAGAAATTATTATTGCTGGGGTCTTCTTGCATCTATCCGCGTGACTGCCCGCAGCCAATACGCGAGGAGTATTTGTTGACAGGACTTCTAGAGCCGACGAATGAGTGGTATGCCATTGCAAAGATCGCCGGTGTCAAAATGTGCCAGGCCTATCGACGGCAATACGGTTGTGATTTTATTGCAGCCATGCCCACGAATCTTTATGGCCACAACGACAATTTTGATCTCACCACTGCCCATGTATTGCCGGCTTTGATTCGACGATTTCATGAAGCGAAGGACATCAGTGAACCGCCGACTCTCTGGGGAACTGGAAGTCCGCGTCGTGAGTTTTTGTATGTGGACGATTGCGCCGAAGCCTGTCTCGTCTTGATGGAGCGGCATTCGGGAGAGGACATTGTCAACGTAGGCGCGGGAAAAGATATTCCGATCGCCGAATTGGCGACCCTGGTCGCGGAGGTGGTGGGCTACAAAGGAGAGATTCGTTGGGATCGAACCAAGCCGGACGGCACTCCCAGAAAGCTCCTTGACTGTCGCCGGATGACTGCCTTGGGGTGGACGTCACGCGTATCGATCCAAGAGGGCATCGGCCGCACCTACCGCTGGTATGTGGAGCAGAAACGAATTCAGCCAGGCGGTTAGAACATCTCAATCATGACAGGGTTTGCGAAGGAAGCGTTGCGAAGTTATCGCCGGCGGTTTCACGTATAAAACGCCACTGTCTGGTGCTGGGTGTTCGTCTCATTCAACGAGTCGCAGCGGTGGAGATCATGTGAACGATGTGGCGCAATGCCCGCCTGTCGCTCATATCACAGCGACTGCGAACCATTTCCATCAAGTACATCGTTCGGCTGTCCCGCACCTTCAACACGAGTCGATGGTCAATAGTCATGGCAGACCCCATGTCGCGCGCACACATTATTGCTAGGGAAACAGGTATTTCAGGGAGATAACATGATTCTCGTAACAGGCGGCGCCGGATTCATTGGTTCAAATTTTGTGCTGGACTGGCTGTGCCGGAGTGACGATCCCGTTATCAATCTCGACAAGCTCACCTATGCCGGAAATCTAGAGAACCTCGCTGGTCTGCAAGGCAACGCACGGCATACGTTCATACGCGGCGACATTGGCGATGCCGACTTGGTCGCCAGTCTGCTCAACGAACACGAACCTCGCGGCGTCATTAACTTCGCCGCTGAAAGCCACGTGGACCGTTCTATCCACGGCCCGGAAGATTTCATCCAGACCAACATCGTCGGCACCTTCCGGCTATTGGAAGCCGTGCGCGCCTACTGGAGCGGGTTGAGTAACGAGACACAACAGAGTTTCCGTTTCCTTCACGTTTCGACCGACGAGGTGTACGGCTCTCTGGACAAAGGCGAACCAGCGTTCAGCGAAACCCGCCGCTACGAACCCAACAGCCCGTACTCTGCCAGCAAGGCGGCAAGCGACCATCTCGTTCGTGCCTACCACCACACCTATGGGCTACCGGTGCTCACCACCAACTGCTCCAACAACTACGGCCCCTACCATTTTCCGGAGAAGCTCATCCCACTGATGATCATTAATGCTCTCGCAGGCAAGCCATTGCCGGTATACGGTGACGGCCAGCAGGTCCGCGACTGGCTGTATGTCAAAGATCATTGCAGTGCCATCCGCCGGGTGTTTGAAGCCGGACGGGTAGGCGAGGTCTATAACATCGGCGGCGGCAACGAAAAACCCAATATCGAAATCGTCCATACCATTTGCGACATTCTCGACGAGCTAAAGCCGGTGAGTGGTGAGTGGGCAGTAGAAAGTAGAAAGTGGGAAGTGGGGAGTGGGGGCGAGTCTTTACCACTGCCTACTGCCCACTCGCCACTCACTACTTACCGCTCTTTAATCACTTACGTCGCCGACCGCCCAGGACATGATCGCCGCTACGCCATCGATGCCAGCAAGATCGAACACGAACTGGGCTGGAAACCTGCTGAAACGTTCGAAACCGGCATACGCAAAACCGTGCAGTGGTATCTGGACAACCAGAGTTGGGTCAGTAATGTGCAATCGGGCGCATACCAGACATGGGTTGAGAAAAATTACCAAGGCCGCGGCTGATGAAAATTCTGTTGTTCGGTACAAGTGGCCAGGTAGGCTGGGAGTTGCAGCGCAGTCT
>JANNXZ010000343.1:0-3217 GCA_031409835.1 Nitrospirota bacterium | reverse complement strand
AGTGCCATGACGCCGTCCAGATTTCCCACCGCGATGGCTGCTTCAGCCTTGTGAAACACATCTAATATCTGATTGACGGTAGCCTGATCCACCTCCACGATCGAGCCAGGTGGAATGGACGTGGTCGCCTCTCCCGTCGTTGCGGTCACCAGGCTGAACGCCGCGACGGCGACAAGTATCCATCGGTTGGGGGAAGACCACATCACGTTTCTCCTCAAAGGTTGAAACCAGGGTTCAGCGGGTCCATGTGACCCGCACGAAGTCTTCATCCTGGTCGTAATGCAACTCCAGCTCCCCGTGGTAAGCATGTTTCAACCCTTCGCCGATTCGCCGAGGCAGATGGGTATCGGTCGTCGAAATAATCAAGCCCGCAGGCAATGATTCAATTGCCATGATCCGGGAGAGCGGGTGTTCCTTTTTCTCCTTCTCCTCCGTGTTTTTGACGACGCCGATCAGCTGTTCCTGCTGGGTATCTTTGAATGGCCCTTTAATCGTAACGAGGCCTTTGGGGTACTTATCGTGGATCCGGTGACAAGCTGGACAGAGAGTTTCGTGTGCGCCTGCCGGTTTCGCTTCCCAGGTCCATCGCCCTTTATGAAAGACTGCCCCGCATGTTGGACAGGCAGTGGGCTCCTTGAGTTTCCCCTGAAGTTTATAGGTGTCGTGTTCGTATTCTTGATACGTTTGGTCTCTACGAGCCCCTAACCCTGACGGGATCTTGGAATGTGTGGACATGTTGCGGCACACCTTTCTTGCGACAAGACATCCTATGCGGCTGGTGACGAGGGCGCGCGTTCGAGCATCGCCTCCTCGGCCAGATTGAGGTATTCCACTACGTCGCGATCTTCGACTTGCGTGAAGTCCATAAAGAAACTCCCTACGGCTTCGAACGAATCCGGTGTCATGAGCACCACCAACTCGTCCACATGTGCTCGAACTTCACGGATCGTCGACGGGGGGCCTACAGGAATGACCCCTACGAGACGGCGAGGTTGCAAGCCTCGGATCGCGAGTGCCGAGGCCATGAATGTCGAGCCTGTGGCGATGCCGTCGTCAACCAAGAGCACAGTGCGGCCCGTGAGTTGCGGGAACGGCCGTCCCTGCCGGTACAGATCCTTGCGTCTGGCGATTTCTTTCTCTTGGATATGGATCAACCGGTCCAGTTCATACTGGGATAAGCCAAACGAGCTGACCACCTCTTGATTCAGATAGAGCGATCCCGTCTCGGCCACCGCTCCAACCGCATACTCAGGATTGTCCGGCGCACCGATCTTGCGCGTGATAAACACGTTGAGCGGGAGATGGAGGGCGAGGCTGAGTTGATAGCCCACCGCGACGCCACCCCTAGGCAGAGCCAGAATCAACGCCGTCGGATCGTTGCGATATTGACTCAGCTCATCGGCCAGTATCCGTCCGGCCTCTTCCCGATTGCGGAACATGACGCCTCTTCTTCCTTCGATCGAGGAAGGTTGAGGTTTAGGCTAAGGCTGAGGTAAGGAAAGTTTTATCTTCGCTCAGCCTTGACCTCGACCGCAGCCTTCTAGAAGATTCCGTGCGTGACTCCCACGCCGATCAGAAACATGGCGAGCATCACCACCACCGCGATCAGCCACCACAGATGACGATGAGGCTCCCTGGTTTCGTGATGCCCATGAATGTCCCACGGGACCTCCAGATAGTGATGATGTCGGAACATCATATCCCTCCTTTTGCAGGATGCTGAAACAGTCGCTCTTCTCACCGCCCGACCCCGGCGCGCCAAGACGCGCTTTTTCCCAGGCATCGTTCTCGCATCGTTCAGATGCTCAACGTACGGGCCGAAGTACGATTCGCCTCTTTGCTCGCTATGCCCTTGGCAGACGGTCTTTTCTAATAGCCTGCGGGTGCCGTTGGAACCGTTCATGCTTCCCTCAGCCCCTGTTTCTCTGTGGCTGGAGGGTTTTCCAACGTTCTGCTCGATGAGTCTACTCGTCACGTCGAAGCGAATCGGCAACACAGTCAGCAGGACCGGCGCACGAGAAGCCACTATAGATGCCGCCGAAGCCCCGTGGTCATGTATACCCCTCCCTCTCACGCGAAATCTCAAGATCGTGCGGAGGTCGGAACATCCCGCCTTCCTTATCTGTTGTTGTCAGGAGAGCTTCAGCTCTCCTGCGTGATCGTTATAGCGCGGGTTCTCCCGTCTCACCGGTCCTGATTCGCATCACGGAATCGAGATCCATCACAAAGATCTTGCCGTCCCCTACAGTGCCTGTCTTCGCGGCGCGCGCAATGGTTTCAATCACGCGCGATACCATGTTCTCCGCGGCATACACTTCGATCTTCACCTTGGGCAGAAGGTCGGTCGTATACTCGAGGGACCGGTAGGTTTCCTTATGCCCTTTCTGGCGTCCGAATCCTTTGACTTCCGTCACCGTCATCCCCTGCACCCCTATTTCCACCAAGGCATCCTTGACCGCTTCAAACTTGTGTGGCTTCACAATGGCCTCAACCAACTTCATGTCGATACCTCCCTCCCAGGCTCACCCAAGGAGCCTGGTTGTACGGTGTCAATGGATTTCCCGCCTGCTCTCCGGCAACTCTGATAGCGAAGCTGTTGGAACAACATATCCCTGCCTGCCGTCCCCATCAGGAGACCTTGACCTCGATCGATTTCGGTTTCGCCTTTTCCGACTTGGGCAGATGTACTTTCAAGACCCCGTCTTTGTATTCCGCACTGACCTTGCTGCCGTCGGCATCTTCCGGCAGGGTGAAGGTTCGCATAAAGCTCCCGTAGGCCCGCTCGACACGGTGGTATTTCTTCCCTTTTTCCTCTTTCTCATACTTCCGTTCGCCCGAGATGCTCATCACGTCGTCCTGGACCGTCAGTTTGACGTCTTCTTTCTTCACTTCCGGCAGATCCGCCTTGATGAGATATTCCTTGTCGTCCTCTGTAATGTCGACGAGCGGTGACCATTCGGCGACGGTCATCGCTTCCTTCCCAGCCTCGGTCCGAACAGCAGGGCGGCCCAAATAGGTCGAGAGGCGTTGCTCCATATCCTCCAGATCTTTGAATGGATTCCAGCGCGTCATGACCGGTTCCCAACGAGTTAACGCAGACATGAGATGACCTCCTTGTGATTAAGATGGGAGTGAGATGTGATTGGGCCGACCGTCCTGCCGGTGCGGGAAAGTTACGGTATACAAGCCCCGGCCCCTGGGCATGAGCAGGATCTCG
>JANNXZ010000342.1:0-6446 GCA_031409835.1 Nitrospirota bacterium | reverse complement strand
GCCAATGCCTCGCTCCTGGATGAGGCTACAGCGGCAGCAGAGGCGATGGCCATGTGTCTTGCCATTTCCCGTTCGTCCGGTCACGAGAGGACAGAGTTCTTTGCTTCGCAGGACTGTCATCCCCAGACCATTGCCGTGATGCAGACGCGGGCTGAACCGCTCGGCATGACGCTGCAGGTGGGGCGGACGCAGAATATCGACTTTTCCAACCCTCAACTGGCCGGCATTCTGCTCCAATATCCGACCACCGACGGCTATGTCGGAGATTACAGTGCGCTGGTAGCGCAGGCCCATGCGGCCGGAGTTCTTGTAGTGGTGGCCACCGATTTACTGGCCTTGACCCTGTTGCGTCCACCGGGAGAGTTCGGGGCCGATATCGCCGTGGGTTCCAGCCAACGATTTGGCGTCCCGCTCGGATTTGGCGGCCCCCACGCCGCGTTTATTTCGACGGCTGAAGCATTCAAACGGCAGATGCCCGGACGCATCGTTGGTGTGTCTAAGGATGTCACGGGAAAGCTTGCCTACCGACTCTCCCTGCAGACCCGCGAGCAGCATATTCGGCGTGAGAAGGCGACGAGCAACATTTGTACAGCGCAGGTGCTCTTGGCCATCATGGCAAGCATGTATGCGGTCTACCACGGGCCGGAGGGTTTGCGGCGGATTGCCGAGCGCGTGCATCATTTGGCTGTGGTGCTAGCAGTAGGATTACGGCAGCTCGGATTCGACGACGTCGCGGAATCGTATTTCGATACGATTCGAGTTCGCCTGACGAAGATGCAGTCCGAGCCCATCTTGGTCCGGGCCAACGAAGCAGGCATCAATCTTCGCCAGCATGAGGACCACTCCATCGGGATTGCGCTGGATGAGGTGAGTACGGAAGACGAAGTCCGCCGCCTGATGGAAGTGTTTATCGGCCACGATCGGCTGCCTTTTCAGGTGCGAGATTTGAGCCACAGCGTCGATACACGTTTCCCCGCTAATCTCGCCCGCACCAGCACGTACCTGACCCACGAGGTGTTCAAGCGCTATCACTCGGAACATGAGATGCTGCGGTATATCCATCGTCTCGGGGCGAAAGATCTGTCACTCGTCCATTCGATGATCCCTTTGGGGTCCTGCACGATGAAGTTGAACGGGACGACCGAGATGCTGCCGGTCACCTGGCCGGAGTTCTCGCGGCTTCACCCCTTTGCGCCGATCGAGCAGACCAAAGGGTATCAAGAGTTGTTCCATCAGCTGGAGGCCTGGCTGGCTGAGATTACCGGATTCTCTGCTGTGTCCCTGCAACCGAATGCCGGTTCTCAGGGCGAGTATACGGGATTGATGGTGATTCGAGCGTATCACCGGAGCCAGGGTGAAGCGCATCGGGATGTGTGTTTGATTCCCGTATCCGCGCACGGCACGAATCCAGCCAGTGCGGCGATGGTAGGCATGACGGTGGTGACGGTCGCCTGCGATCGACAGGGCAATGTGGAATTAGCCGATCTTGAAGCCAAGGCCGTGCAGCATCGCGATCGGCTCTCAGCGCTCATGTTGACCTACCCCTCGACCCACGGTGTCTTCGAGGCGGAGGTCCGCCGCATCTGTCAGATCGTTCATACGCACGGCGGGCAAGTCTATATGGATGGCGCAAACTTGAACGCCCAGGTGGGGCTCTGTCGGCCCGGTGATATTGGCGCGGATATCTGCCATCTGAATCTACACAAGACATTCTGTATCCCCCATGGCGGGGGAGGGCCCGGCATGGGACCGATCGTTGCCGCGCGGCATCTGGCCCCGTTTCTTCCCGGCCATCCTGTGACGCAACTGGGGGGGGAGCGCTCCATCGGGGCCGTATCAGCGGCGCCGTACGGCAGCCCCAGCATCGTGACGATTTCCTGGGGCTACATCGCCCTCATGGGGCGTGACGGTTTGACCAAGGCGACGCAGGTGGCGATCTTGAGCGCCAACTACATGGCCAAACGGCTGGAGAAGTACTATCCCGTTCTCTATACGGGAACGTCCGGGTTTGTCGCGCACGAGTTTATTCTCGATCTACGTCAGTTCAAGGAGACGGCGGGAATTGAAGCGATGGATGTGGCGAAGCGATTGATGGATTACGGGTTTCATGCTCCGACGGTCTCGTTCCCGGTTGTCGGGACACTCATGATCGAACCGACGGAGAGCGAAACGAGGAACGAATTGGACCGGTACTGCGAGGCGCTGATCTCAATCCATGCAGAGATACAAGACATCGTCGAAGGCCGCCAGCCGCGCACGAATAATCTGCTGAAGAGTGCGCCCCACACGGCACAGGCCGTGACAGCCACCGAATGGAATCGCCCCTACAGCCGCGAACAGGCTGCCTTTCCTGCCCCCTGGGTACGCGACCATAAGTTCTGGCCCAGCGTGAGTCGCATCGACGAAGCCTATGGAGATCGGAATTTGGTCTGCACGTGTCCGCCAACCGACACCTACTAGATCGGCTGCTGAAAAAGGCTCTCAACGTCGTTCTCGTCTCGCAACCATCCTCAACGTACCCCACACGGGAAAAGAGCTGTTCCGACAGCTCGGGGTTGGGCGGGTGAGAAGGGTACGCCTCAGTCGCCCCGCTCCCTGCGGCCTTGTCATAGAGCCTTTTTGAGCAGCCCTGAAGAAAAGTGCCGACGCTGCTGGGATGGACCGCGTCCCCAAACAGGTCACCAGGAGAGAAAACGGTGTCTGGAACCGTTTCATTCATTGTGGTCTTGTAGATCGGCAGATCTTTGTCGCTGGCTATCGGACTCATCGAGAAGCCGGAGGCACTTACGTTTCGCGCTTGTCTCGCCAGTCACGCCCGTCGCGCGCGCTTCGCTAATACGCCTCCGCATTCATGGCGCCGCGCACACACCAGGCGTGGCCGGTGTGGGTCTTACTGTCGTGGTCTACGAAGCCTCTGCCGAAGTACACGAACCATGCGTCGGCGGCATCCTCGGCACTCGTCGTTGCCGACCAATAACCAGCCGACTGGACGTTGTGAAAGGGATGGCCTGACGGGAGAGTCGGGCCTGGAGAGGTGACGGAGGGGTCGATTAAACTAGCCAGATCTGGGATGGACGGCAAGCGCCAACCTTTCTGACCGCCGACGTTCTTGTTGATGCACATGAAGCGGGCGCCATTCCACGTGGCGGTCGACGTCTGCGGGGACCTCTCCCAGACTAATCCGGTGTTGTTGTCCCGGACCGCATCGTTGTTGAACGCTGCCAAGAGTACAAATCGCTGCGCTGCCGGCAGCGTCTTGTCCCAGTTCGGCGGGATGCCGCTCAGGTCGATTGCTCCTGCGCTCTGCGCCAGAGCGGCTGGATCGCTCCCTGACACACAGCCTGTCGTGAGCAACCCACCCAGCACCAGCGCGCCCATCGAGACGGTGAGAAACCATGGTTTCATCATCATTCCCTCCCTTGAAACAAGATAAAGGGGCCAGGCTGGTCTCTTTTGTTTATCTGGTCTGTCTGGTTTTTTGGGTTGAACGAAACTAACCAGATGAACCAAATCAACCAGATGGACCAGACAGACCGGGCTACAGCGCCCCCTCGGGGATTTGATCCAGCTTATAGAAATCGACCGGGTCGAGTCGGCGCTGAGTCGCATGAGTCGGCTCGCTGCCCTTGGTAAAGAGTTCGATGGTACTAGCCTGTCCCCCTTGCTCATCCTCAAGTAGCCCCGTCGCCGGATCGACCTTGACGAATGTGACGCCTTCCGGAATGGTAAAGGCCACGACCGGGAGCGGCTTGAGCGCGCTCTGCATGAAATTGATCCAAATAGGCAGCGCGGCATGCGCTCCCGATTCCGCCTCGCCGAGTGAACGTCGATCGTCGAATCCGACGTAGATGCCTGTAACCAAGTTCGGGGCACCGCCGATAAACCATGCATTGATAAACTCGTCTGTAGTTCCAGTTTTCCCCGCAATCGGACGTCCGATCCCTTTGGCCGCCTGACCGGTTCCCTTTTGGATCACATCTTCCATCATGTTCGTGACCAGATACGCCGTTTCCTTGGAAATCACAGGAATGGCTTGCGGCTCCGCCTGTTCAAGCACTGTTCCCGCGTTATCCTTCACGAACAGAATTGCGTATGGTTCGGCACGGCTTCCCTGGTTGAGCAAGACGCTATAGGCGGAGGTCAATTCCATCAGCCCGACGGAGGATGAGCCCAGCCCTAGCGATAGATCAGCCGCCAGCGGACTGGTGATCCCAACCGTCTTCGCAAACTCAATGACATTTTTTACGCCAACCTTCTCCAGCAACCGAACCGTCGCCAGGTTGTGCGAATGTGCCAGGGCATCCCGCAAACTCACCATGCCATGGATTTTTCTTCCATAGTTCTCCGGCTTCCAGGTTTTTTCATCTTGTTCTTGTTCGTAGACAACCGGCGCATCGAGAATCACCGACGCGGGACCCATCCCTTGATTCATGGCCGTAGCGTAGATGATTGGCTTGAAGGCGGATCCGGGCTGGCGGTGGGCCTGCACGGCCCGATTGTACTCGCTGCGACCAAAGTTGTAGCCCCCGACCATGGCCCGAATGGCGCCCTTGTCTGGTTCCAGCGTAATCAACCCTCCTTCGACAAGGGGAGTCTGCTCCAGTTGCACATGGACGATGTCACGATCGAGCTTCTTCACCATCACCTCAATGACGTCACCGGGCTTCAATACTTGCTTGAGATTCTGATTGATCACGACATCCTTCGCGGTATCCGATCCGGTAAGACGGCGCTTCGCCCATGCCATATCGTCAAATGCAAGCTTGGCTACCGTCGTGCCGATTTGCACCAGATAATAGTCCTTCGCCACTTTGGTGACGAAGCCTTCGCGATAGTCTCCTACTTTTAGTACCTGATCGGTCGCCGCTGCAACAAGAGGCGGGGTTGGCTCAGTCACATCGACCGTTCGGAGCGGGCCGCGCCATCCTTGGCGCTTATCTAATTCGCGAAGGCCGGCAGCAAAGGCGGCTTCAGCCGCTTTCTGCATTTCCATATTCAATGTCGTATAGACCTTGAGTCCGCCCTTGTACACCATCGTTTCGCCATACTTCGCGACCAGCATCTGCCGGATATACTCCACGAAGTAGGGCGCAGCCTGTTCAACGCCGGGACGACGGAAATTGAGCGACTCCGCTGCAGCCTGTTCGCGTTCTGCCGTGGTGAGGAACTTGGCCTCTTCCATGCGTGTCAGTACATGCTCCTGTCGTTTTTTTGCGCGGTCGTAGGCCTTGAAGGGCGAATAATGGTTCGGCGATTTCGGGAGACCCGCCAGAAATGCCGACTCTCCCACCGTGAGAGCAGAGAGGTCCTTTCCAAAATATGTTTGCGCTGCCGAGGCGACGCCATAGGCGCCTTGTCCGAAGTAAATCTGATTCAAATACAGTTCGAGGATTTGCTCTTTCGTCAGGATCAATTCCATTTTGTAGGCCAGAATGAGCTCGCGGACTTTACGGTCGAAGGTGCGTTCAGATGAAAGGAACAGCGACCGCGCCAACTGTTGGGTGATGGTGCTGGCCCCTTCGACCTTGCTCCCTCGGCGCACATTCGTCCAGGCCGCACGGAGCATGCCGATGTAGTCGAGGCCGGGATGCTCGAAGAACCGGACATCCTCGACCGCGATGACCGCACGCCGCAATCGTTCGGGAATATCCGCCACCGGGGTCAGGATGCGCCGCTCGATAAAAAATTGACCGATGAGCTGCTGATCACTCGAATAGACCTGCGTCACTAGGCTGGGCTGATAGGTCCCCAACTGTTCCAACGCGGGAAGGTCTTTCGAGAAATGCCACAGTAATCCGCCCGCTGTCAGTCCCCCGATCAAGACTGCCGCCCCCAGGCCTAGGAGCGAGATCTGCCACCAGCGCCATGGACGGCGGGGTGGTGGTTGACGTGGCGTGTCAGAGAGTTGTACGGGTCGATCTATCATGGTTACGCGGGGTTACCTTAGGAGCCTGTCCGGCATGAGCCTTTCTACTGCGGCGAACGATCCGCAACCATCTGCGTCATTCTCGACCCGCTTCCAAGAACCGTGAAACGTGAGGCGTGAAACGTGAAACGAGGATAAGCCCCGGGCCTTGCGCCGCTCATCTGGTCGCACCTCCTTGCCTCGTCACGAAGGCAAGGTCGGACAGGCTCCTTGAAGGCGGCTTGGCTTCCTGAGTAGACGATCAAAGTCACCATACCGTGGAGGCTCTCAAAACTCAAGATTCGAGCCGGTACCGTCATGCAAGCCCCATCACCTTCCGCTGGCATCGCTTGTGCCAGACATCATGCTTCGGGTATACTGCCGTACGACGCCTGGATTCCTGGGCGTCTTTTTTTTGGAGCATGCAGCAATATCTATGGATCAGACAGCCACAACAGAATCTCCCGTCGCAGCTGATATCGCTCCCAAGGGGCGTCGTAGCGACATTCGAAATATCGCCATTATCGCTCACGTCGACCAT
>JANNXZ010000341.1:0-6493 GCA_031409835.1 Nitrospirota bacterium | reverse complement strand
CGGGAGGTTATGAAAGAACTTGAACCGTGGATCGTCGTTCGCATTACTCGGAATCACGACGCGCGTCCGTTCCTGAGCAACCCAGCCGGTGATGCCTTCGCCCAATCCGATCGTGATGCGGCCGATCAATTTCGGATGAGGATTTTTCGAAGCTCGAAGAATGAGTTCGTCTTGGCTATCGGACAAGAGGTACAGGAGGCAGGCATCCGCATTCGTGACCTCAACGACAACTTCAACGATATGCTTGAGAATCGCTTCGAGATCCAGTTGGTTGCTGATCGACGCAGAGATCCGATGGAGCACGTCGGCTTCGCGTGTTTTTTCCCGCAACGCCTGTTGGAGATACGCCGCAGATGGCGTGCGTTTGGTCGTCATTACAATTTACCTTTGTGTACGCGCCCGACGGACAGGATGCTTGCCTGACCGGCGGCCACTCGACGCTCGGCTCCCACGTCCGTGCTTGCGCCTAAACCACGCGGCACAAACCTGCTGCTCGATCGGCTGAATGACCACTTCCCCGATCCGCACTGGCCATACCCCAATCACCTGCCCCCCGATTACCTTTTTGTCATGCTGCATGGCGCCCCAGAGGGACCTAAAGGATGCCTGTGAAACCTGCTCGGACAACCCGGCACGCTGCACCAAACTTCTGATCCGTTCGACAACATCGCTCCCACACAGGCCCATATGGCAAGCCAAGTCCGCCTCCTGCACCAATCCAACCCCAACCGCTTCGCCATGAATCAACCCACGATAGCCTGAGAGCGACTCCAGTGCATGTCCGATTGTGTGGCCGTAATTGAGAATACGTCGCCGATCCGACTCCCGCTCATCCGCGGAAACCACCTGCGCTTTGATCTCGCAGGATCGTTTGATTGCGTGGATAACCGGCGCTTCATCGAGTTTCAGCAGCGCAGGAATCTCTCGCTCCAGAAAGGCGAAAAACCCTTCATCGGCGATGATGCCGTATTTAATCACTTCGGCGAGACCGGCAATCCACTCGCGATGTGGCAGAGTGCGTAGTGTAAGGGGATCGATCAATACCGCGCGCGGCTGGTAAAACGCCCCGATAAGATTCTTTCCCAACCGATGATCTACGCCGGTCTTGCCCCCGACACTGGAATCTACTTGGGCCACAAGTGTGGTCGGTACTTGCACGAACGGGATTCCTCGTTGATAGATCGCGGCAGCAAAGCCGGTGACATCTCCGATGACTCCGCCACCGAGGGCTAGCAACAGGGACTGCCGTTCAAACTTGTGCCTGGCTAACACATCGAGAATCTTGGCGATTGAACCGAGAGTCTTTGTTCGCTCTCCAGGCGGCAAAATAATCGGCGTCGGATCGTAGCCCGCCTTGCAAAGGGAACGGAGAGTTCCATGAAGATAATAACTTGCCACATGCCTATCTGTCACAACCCCAACCTTCGGAGAGGTCGTAAAGGCGCTGAGTCTGTCACCCACTGTCGCAAGTAAACCAGGGCGAAGAATGATGTCGTAGCTTCGCTCCCCCAAGGTGACCGGTACAACCTGTTCTGCCACAGCGGCCATACGCAACGATGGTCTCTCCTGACCGGGAAATACCAGCTGCCCATCCGATTCTTCTTGGACAGGAAGACCTGGATTCATGACCCACTATGCCGGCTGCGATGATGATGAGTTGCGTGGACAAACATCGGCGGGGGGAATGGTAGCACAACGGTTCAGAAACTAGAAGGTTTTCGGTTGGGCTTCCAAGTCAACAAATCGCCTTTCACGACTTCAGAAGCGCCCACGTTAGATCTACTGACGCTCTCCGCGCAAACTGCGGGGATCATAAACTGATCCCGTCAGAAATACGCAGGGGACAGGAGGAATGTATTGGAGGATCGAGGCGATGCATCGACCGAGAAGACTCACCGAAAGTTGACTGATCCACACGGGCTTGGATACCAGGGATGCACCGCATAGGATGGCCGGGCGAGACGAGTAGGGGATACACCCTGTCTGCGTCACGCCTTTCTCGTACATCTCACGCCTAGCGGTGCGTGACGCAGTGGACTTTCTCTGCTAACTCTTCACGATACTGGGCGTCAAGAAGATGAGCAGCTCTTGTTTCGCTACAGCCTCTGTTTTCTGCTTAAAGAGCCACCCCAGAACAGGCACTCGAGAGAGATACGGTATGCCTACCACGCTGTTATTCTGCGTATCGATAAAGACCCCGCCGATCACCATGGTCTCGCCATCGCGGATATTGACCTGGGTAGTGGCTTCGCGGCGGTCGATGCTTGGACCAGCCGGATTGCTCCGTGCACCGACTGCGTTTCTGGTTGCACGAACCTTCATCATGATCAGCTTACCGACCTCCTTGGGGTCCCGCGAGGTAATCTGAGGAGTCACATTCAGCTCCAAGTTCGCATCCACAAAGGTGGTTTGAGTTCCCTGGAGGGAGGTGGTCTGGAAGGGGATCGATTCCCCCTGTGAGATCTTGGCTTCCCGCTTGTCCAACGTTGTGATCTTTGGCGACGCAATGACTTTACTCAGACCGAGCAACTCACCTGCCGACAACCGTACATCCAACAGCGCGCCATCTGCTCTCCCAATCGTGAACCCAACACCAGGAGTCGCCGTCAAGCCACCAACTGTGGCGGGAAGATTGACCAAGAAGTTTGATGTTTGCCCCCCAAACGGCCCGGTATTACCCGTCCGAAAGTTCGCCACAGCATTAGACCCGAGTTGGTTCACATTCTGGATGCCCCACTGAACCCCTAGCGAACGGGAATAGGTCGTGTCAGCCTGCACTATTCTCGCTTCGATTTGGACTTGGGGCACTTCGAGATCCAGCCCATCAACCAGCTGTTTGATCACCCCAATCTTGCTTTCCGTATCTCGGACAATCAAGGCATTGGTCCCCTGACTCATTTGCATCAACCCTCTCGGGCTCAAATACTGCCGAAGAGATGTCATGAGTTCCATCGCTTGCAGATTTCTAATGTAGAACACACGATCGACCAGTTCTTCCGCTTTTACCTTGGCATCCTTCGCCGACGCTTCTTCATTCTGCTGTTTCGCAATGTTCGCCAGGGTATCGATCCAAAGAATATTGCTCTGCCTGATCTTGCCTAGCCCATTCATCTTCAAAATCATATCGAGCGCCTGATCCCAGGGCACACTCACAAGCTTCATCGTAACCTTGCTTTTCACCCCTTCACCGACAACCATGTTAAACCCACTCACTTCGGCAATGAGGCGCAGCACATTACTGATGTCGGCCTGCTGGAAATCGAGCGAGATGCGCCGGCCGACATAACGCGATTCTCCAACAACCAAATCTTCCGTTGGCAAGCTTTTCGTACCGCTATCTGCCTCGGAAGTCATCTGGACAGGTCGCACATGAAATTTCGCTGAGGACCGATAAACCGTGGCCATCGCCCGCTGGGTCACCCGAGAGGTGGCATCCATCCGGATCGGAAGCATTGCCGGATTCTCTGCCATTACGTTTTGGGCCGCCTCGCCACGGTACGAGCCTGCATCTGTGCCCATACCCGTATCGACACCTTCTCGAAGTGTCACAATAAGATCCGTGCCTTGTGGTTTAACCGAGTAGACAGCCGAACCGGCAAGATCCAATACCAGCCGTACTCGGTCGGAATGATAACCCAGACGCACTTGCTTCAACATCTGGTGATTCACCAAAATGACTGGCTTACGTATAACGGAGGCCACACCTGGAATGTCAATCATGAGGCGCCGCGCATCAAGACGTGTGACCTCGTGGGCAAGCCTGCCATCCCCCGAGATGACGACACGGATGTCGTCCATGCCTCGCTGAACATCTATGCGAGTCAGGGTCTGCGCCAGACCTTCCTCGATGATCGAAGGCATACCTGAATCGACAGCAGATACGTCGGGTGACGCCCCCATCGACGGCATGGCCATCACCATACTGAGCGCTCCCACTGCCGAGAGCACGCGAACATATGCCGTAGTTGTCGTCGTCAGCTTAGGTGTCATTCTGCGCCCTCTTTCGGGTGAAGGAGCTTGACATACTCCCGCTCCTGTTTACTCCCATACACATCTGTAAACCGTTCTTGCACCACAATACCTTTCTCCGTCACAGCACTCACCACGCCATTATTGGGACCGATACGCGTTCCCCGGCGCACCGTATACCCATTTCCATCTGGAGTCTGAACCATAGCCGTATAACCGTAGCCCCCCCATATCACAGCAATCAGGTTCATCTCGGTGAGCCCAACGCGCTGGAGCGGGGGTAACGTAGGGTCAATCGGCCCGAGCCCCAACTGTTGCAACACTGGCACGAACGGATCGCGCCGCCCAGAAGGGTCATAGGAACGCACGCTCACTGGCTCCACCATTGAATTGGGTACGACTGGTTGAACATTCTCATCACCAGCTTGTGCGGCTAGTGCTGGAGACGGTGCGTGCCTCGGCACATCGTTGAGAGGAGGCACTTTTAATGAATCCTGCCGCATTGGGCTAATTTGTCGGGCATGAGAACTTATACCTATCTCAGCAAAGCTCAGGCCAACTGAGACAAACAGACCGACACATCCAATCAGAATCATGCTTGTTATCTTCATGGTCAACCGCCAATTCTCACAGATGACAATCATCGCTCATGGCCTCGCACGCACCTAAGACTTCTGTGCCCTATTTCTTCTGAGGAATCGCCGGAGCCACCGCTACCAGCTTCGGCTCCTCTGGTGCCGCATAGGCGACAAGGTCGAACACGGTCTGCGTAACAACCCGCCCCTTCTCAAACTTTGGAGCGCCCATCTTGAGGCCGGACACGGTCACAATCCGAGGCATCGCGTTGATTCGGTCGAAAAATAAGGCCGCGGTATGGTAGCCACCGGAGACCTCTACGTTCACCGGCATCCGCACGAAAAGTTTCGATGGATCTTCGCTCTTGGGACTCGGCTTCCACAGCTTAATGTCGAGTCCAAGGCGAATCCCCAAGTCTGACACCTGTTTGAGCAACATGATCGCCTCCTCTTCAGGCGGCAGCCGTTCTTTCTTTTTTGCCAGCTCAATCTCTAGATGCTTACTCGCAGCAATGAGCTCATCAAGATGCTTGACTTTAATAGTCAACGTTTGAATCTCGCTGTCAAGCGTGCCAATCGCTCCCTGGAGCCCTGCAATCTCCATAGACTTTGGTTCAGCTACATAGTAATAGAAGCCCACGATAATCCCAGCAAGAACCATGACAAGAAGCCCCACCTTCTGAACCAATGGGATTGATCGCAATAGGTCAAGATTAATAGCAGGCAGCTTCATGATGCTTACCCTTTAAGCCGGAAACCAAGTTTAAACTGGTAGATATTGAGTTGGCTCTCCACCGCAGCTTTACTTTCTTGAAGATTGATGTTCGAGAAATAGTCGGTACGGCGCAGATTGTTCACGAATTCCACTACATCGTCGTTAGACGCCGCACGCCCCTCAAGATCGATCTCTTTCCCGGTAACCGCGACTCTCACTAGCCACACCTTCAGCGGCTCCAGGCTCTGACTGACATGGTCGAGCACCTTGACAGGGCCCACACGTGACTTCTCCAATTCGTCGATGATACGATTCTTGTCTTCCAGGACTTTCTTTCGGATTTCAAAATCAGAAACCTGCTTCACTTGTTCCTTCAACTGCGCGACCTGCTTCTCTCTGTCGAGCTTTTCAACCTGCCGTGCGGCGATTTCGTCATCGAGTGAAGCCGAGTACCACCAGCATCCTGCCAGGGTAATGAACAAGACCCCCACACCCAACAGGGCCTGTGCTCTGACATCATACTGAGGCTTCGACTTATGCCCTTTAGGCCCCGGCAATAAATTAATGCGGATCATCGATCCCCTACCGATCTAAGGGCCAACCCAACCCCCACAGCAGCCAGCGGAGCCAATTCGGCTAATGCATTCTGATCGAAATCGGTCCCTGAAGTATCGATCTCAGCGAACGGATTAGCCACCTCGACGACAACCTGCATTCGGTCTCTCAATTGCGCATCCAGTCCCTTGATCTGAGCGCCCCCCCCACACAAGAGAACCTGCTGAACCTCCGCATCCGACATGGTTGACTTAAAATAATCGATGGTCCGTGCAATTTCCGACGCAACCTCGGCATTGACACTGTCAACAACCGTAGTCACCGCAGCCTGATTGCTCCCTGCGGAACGCGCGCCCTTTTTTGTTTCCTCCGCCTCTTCGTAAGACATGCCCACTTCTCGTTGAATGGCTTCCGTATAGCGATTTCCCCCGATGGGGATATCACGCGTGAACAGCGAGATGCCGCCTCGAACAATATTGATATTCATCACACTGGCACCAATATTGACGAGCGCGGTCGTATCCCCCTGTGAGACAGGGTAATTGATCGCGTGCATGTTTTCGATCGCAAAGGCATCCACATCCATGACGATCGGAAGCAACCCTGCCCCCTTGACGAGTTCGGTCAGCTCATTAATCTTGTCTTTTTTGGCCGCGACCAGAATGATCGACATCTCTCC
>JANNXZ010000340.1:0-5743 GCA_031409835.1 Nitrospirota bacterium | reverse complement strand
AGCGCAATACGAAGCGCCTCCACAGGACGAGCCGTGACACGAGGGTCTTCTGAGATCACCACCGCGATACGTTTCGACATAGAAAGCCAAAATAAGGGAGAACAAATTCTTATGTAAATGCAAGAAAGCGATCGCACCCATCGATAATTCCCGACAACACAACCAACCCGGATAACGAAACCCTTGAATCAACAGTGGTCGTGAGAACACCATGTTGTTGACAGCCATACGCACAGACAGACATCTTCACTCCAGCATCGATCAAACCAATATAACGACTATCCACAACCGTTTTTACCCCTTCATCGATGAGATAGAGATAGACATCGATCTCTTTACGCAACGCCGCCTGAGCCAGCTGGACAACCGTCTCAACGCTTGGATGAGAAGGGGGTGTGGATAACAAGAGACCTAGCTTGCGAGACGCCATAGCTATAAATGTAAATATATCAATACAATCAATATATTACGAAGAAAATTATGCGCGAGACTACGAGGTTTTCAACCCAAAGTCAATAGTAAAAAACTGAACGAATGAAGCCTAATTTATAAGGAATTACGGGGGAAATACACGGACTTTCAGGAGAAAAGAGAGGCCGGCTATAGGGAGTTCCTCTTGAGCCTTTGACTCGAGGTTACGGAGAATGACGGCACCCCGAGCAGCCTCATCGTCGCCTAGGAGAATGGCATAACGACACTTCGATCGATCGGCTTGGCGAAGGTGAGCCTTGAGTGTGGTGGCGCGATAGTCACATTGAGCGGAAAGGCCAACTCGACGGAGTTCATCGAGCAGCACCAGCCCAAGGGCTGCTCCTTTTTCTCCGAAGGCAGCGACATAGTAGAGACATTCATTTTTTGAAGATGACGATGTCTCCGCGAGCACCAATGCCACTCGCTCAAGCCCGATGGCGAATCCTATGGCTGGAACAGAGGGACCGCCGAGCGTTTCCACTAAACCGTCATAACGGCCACCGGCGCCCACCGCATTTTGAGCCCCCAAATGAGTCGAAGTAATTTCAAAGCTCGTCAAACAATAGTAGTCGAGCCCCCGAACCAAACGAGGATTCAGTCGATACGGTACTCCGATCGCCACAAGACCTTCGAGAACCTGATCGAAATGGGTACGGGCCTCAGGAGAGAGATGGTCGGTCAGCCGGGGAGCCGATTCGGTTGCAGCCCGACAGTCCGGCACCTTGCAATCCAGCGCACGCAAGGGATTCGTCTCCATGCGTCGCCGACAGTTTGCACAGAGGAGCGACTCCTGCTGTCTGAGGAATGTCAGTAGAATAGGCGTATAGGCAGCGCGGTCGCCGGAGCTTCCCAAGCTATTGATCTCTAGTGTCAGGTCGGGCAGCGCCAGATCTGATAACAGACGCCACAGCAGTGCAATCACCTCGACATCTGCACGGGGGTCCGATGTGCCGAAGGATTCGACACCGAATTGGTGGAACTGCCGTAGGCGCCCCGCTTGCGGTCTCTCATGGCGGAACATCGGCCCGATGTAAAAGTATTTCTGCGGGAGCGGATCAGCCGCCCTATTGTGCTCGATGAAGGCGCGGACCGTGCCGGCCGTGCCCTCCGGGCGCAAGGTCAGGGAAGTTCCATCTCGGTCGGGAAAGGTGTACATCTCCTTCTCGACGATATCTGTCGCCGCACCGATGCTCCGGGCGAAAAGTGCAGTGAGTTCGAAGATGGGGATCCGGATCTCTTGGTACCCATAACAGAGGGCCCAACGCCTCGCCGCATCCTCAATGAAACGCCACCGAGGGGTTTCCTCAGGAAGGATGTCTTTAACGCCTTTGATGCCTTTGATGGTGTCCATGCTCAGCGACCGATGCGAAGATTCGGGACTATAGCGACGGGTTGCGGGCAAGTCAACGCGCTCAGAAGCGTCAATGGTCAAGGCATAATGCGCGGTGTTTGCCTATTCCCGTGCGTTCACGATGGACGAATGAACATTAACAGATGAAGGTTCTTGCGTGGGCATTCCCGCAGCGGTATAGTGCGCGACCTGTCAAGAATCACCTGGAAGCCGCATGAGCACAGATCAACCAACTCGCCGCGTCATCGCGCTTGCGCCGATGCCGCCGGAGAAATCCGCCTACGCCCTGGCCCGCTACAGCCGCTCGCCGGACTCGATCGAGGACAGCCTCCGCTGGGTGCATGGACATTCTGCTGAAAAATTTTGGGACCAGTTCTACTTCGATTATGGCCATGCGTCGATCGCCGATCTGGGCCATGTCATCATCTGCTTCGAGGACATTTCCGAACTCGCGGCAATTAGACTCGAAGACGAGCCCTTGTGGGACGGCCAGGCGAAATCGAGCCGGTATCAGAACTTTGCCTCCGGCGGGTGGTATGTGCCTGATTCCATTCGAGGGTCGGAAACGGAAGGCACCTATCACGGCATTCTCCGCAGCCTCGCCGAGATCTATCGGCTCTTACACCAACCCTTGACCCAATTTATTTCTGAGCGTGAGCCGCGTCCAGAATCGATGAAACCGGCCGATTATCAACGAACGATCGCCGCGCGCGCATTCGATGTGACACGGTATCTTCTGCCCCTTGCGGCCAGGACGAACGTCGGGCAAGTCGTCAGCGTCAGAACGTTGGAGAAGCAAATCACCAGGCTGCTGTCGTCGCAACTGCCGGAATTGCGATCGATCGGAGACGAACTCAAGGACGCCTGCCAACGGTCACCCGTGAATCTCTGGGGCGAACTATGCGGTCAGCCAGGCGCACAGGAGCCTCTCGCGCCGACGCTTGCTCGCCATGCCAAGCCGAACGATTATCAAGCCTCGGTCTACCAGGATCTCGCCAAATATGCGAAGGACGCACTTCGTGGAAGCGGACTAGATCAACCGGCCTCCTGGGGCGAGCCGGAGCCGGTGGACCTCATCGACCTTCACGATCCGTTGGACGAAATCGTAACCACCTTGCTGTACCGTGTCTCGCATGCCCCCTATCGAAGCCTCCTCGCGGTCGTCCGCACCTGGACTGAGAAACAGAAACAGGAGGCCATCGATGTCGCGATGAGTACACGAGGGCCCTACGACGAACTCATCAAAGAGTTCCGTAGCGGCTACGCCTTCACGTTCGATGTGCTGATGGACATTGGAGGCTGGCGCGACATGCACCGGCATCGGCGCTGTCAGCAGATTCAACAAAACTTTACGACGCTGCACGGCTACGAGGTTCCAGCGCCACTCGTGCAAGCGGGGTTGGATCAGGAGTACCGGCAAGCGATGGACGCGGTCCGATCCGATATCGAGCAGCTGAAGAAAACCAGCGCGGAGGGATCGCTCTACGCCACGCCGTTCGGATTCAAGGTGCGGTGCCTCTTTAAGATGGACTACGCCGAGGCCGAATATATCGCCAGACTCCGCTCCGGCGTAAAAGGCCATTGGTCGTACAGAACCATCGCCTGGCTCATGAAGCAAAAACTTGCTGCGCGCTATCCGTCTCTCGGGGATCGCATTCAGGCCACTTCCCCGGACATCGAAGACACCCTCACCAGATAATCGAACCGACCCCCTATGACCGACTACCAAGCCCAATGTGAAGCGAGGCTGTTGGAAGGCCAATGGGATCAAGCGCAGCAAGCCGCACTGGCGTGGGTGCGCCATCCTGCTACCGGCACAGACCGAGATCCTCGACCCCACTTTGCTCTGAACGTGATCCATCTGCTCCGCGGGGAGTTCGCCGAAGCCTGGAAGAGTCATTCGAAGTGCTTGGAGGAATCAGAAGACATTGCCCAGGTCAAAGAATGGATCGAGGGATTCGTTGCTCGACAGCCGGAGCAGGCCAACGCCCATCTTGCGACGGGGTTGTTTCTAGCTCAATCAGGCCAATCCGAACAGTCAATGATGTCCTACAAGGAAGCGATGAAGCTCGCGCCACAGTCCGCCCACCCCCATTACTTTCTTGCACAGATCCACGAGCGGGCCAACCACCTTGAAATGGCCATCAAGGAATATCGTGAAGCAGTCCGACTCGATCCCTCCCATGTACCGGCGCGGACCAACCTGGGCGTAGCCTATCAAGAGCAGGGCCGCTTAGAGATGGCGATTCCCCAATATCGCGAAGTGATCAAGCTGAAGCCAAACGACGCGACCACCCATGCCAATCTCGCCTGCGCGCTTGCCGAGCAGGGCAAGTTCGAGCCGGCCGTGCAGTCCTACAAGGAGGCGTTGCGGCTGAATCCGAACGACGCCGAAGTGCATTTTGCATTGGGCGGACTCCACGAGAATCGCGGCCGCCTGGATCTGGCGCAGAAAGAGTATGATGCGGCCCTCCTCGCCGATCCGAACTTTGGGCCGGCGCATTCCGCGCTCGGCTGGTTGGAGCTGGCCAAGCAGCACATGCAGGCTGCCTATGAAGCCTTCAATCGAGCCCTCAAGTCCAACGATCAAGACCCTCGGGCCTACCACGGCATTGGTGAATACTATTTGCAAAAAGGGAAGCGCGAGAGCGCACTGGACAATTTTGCCAAGGCGCTCAAGTACTACACAGATCCCGAAAAGAAAAATGCGATTTTGAACCAGCTCCATCAAGAAGGCCAAGTGTCGGATTGAGGACCTGAGGCTCCTTCTTCCTTGCTCGCAGAGGCCCCACGATGAAACTGTGGTCCCTCGATGCGCGCAGTCGAAGAAGGAGACCTCAGGCCCTTTGTGTAGTGGGGAAGAACTCATGGACCGCGCACCTTCGTCGACCGGCATAGCATGCCAACGTAGCGCTAAGCTGAGCGTTGACAAGTGATTGAGCACGCGCAAGAATCTCGCGTTAGTTTTCAGTTTGTCAGGGCATACTACGTCGGTCAGTGTACTCGTAATTAGGCGCTTTAAAACCAGCGGCCTCTATGCTTGATCGCAAGGACATTAAAGCCATAGCGAAGGCGCGTCTTAAAGACGCGCAGGTCTTATTGCGCGGAAATCGTTTTGAGGGAGCCATCTATCTCTGTGGTTACGCTATAGAGCTGGCGCTAAAGGCTCGCATCTGTCAGACCCTGAAATGGGGCGGGTATCCTGCTTCAAATGCGGAATTTAGCGATTACAGGAGCTTTAAGACGCACGATCTCGACGTCCTACTTCATCTATCTGGCATTGAGGACAAGGTTAAAACGACACTATTTGCCGAATGGTCAGCTATCGCTCAATGGAGTCCAGAATCTCGCTACAGCGTCATAGGCAAAGCAACTAGAATCGATGCCAGTCTTATGGTGACGTCGACAAAGGTGTTGCTGGGCAAAGTATGAAAGAGTTTGTAGACCATCTTGTTAAAGTTGAGCGCGCCCTTGCAGAGAAGAAGGGTGCCTTTAATCTATTTGCATTGTTTCTCCGTGAAGACGCGCCAGATAAATGGGATCTGCTGATTGCGGCACCCTGGGTAGAACGAAACAAGCCAGACACACTTAAGTACATCGCTCAAAAGCTCCAGAAGTCTCTTAGCAAGAAGGAACTGTTGAAGCTATCACACATTGTGATTATTGATCATGGCAATCCGGCACTCGATGCTTTCCAGAAGGCATTTCATGTTGAGCATGGAAACGCGGAGATTCAGAACAGTAATCTCTTTGGTCTTCAAATAAAGCATGCCTACTTGATTACATCCCGTCGGTCGGGTGAGCCCGCGCCTAACAAAGCGCTCCAGCCAACCGGCCCCGCCTCTGACGGGGCTGGCGGCTGAGCTTTGGCGTTAAGCGGTATGCCACGGTGGTCATCGATCAGATGGTAGGGTTGCTCAA
>JANNXZ010000339.1:0-12831 GCA_031409835.1 Nitrospirota bacterium | reverse complement strand
CTTATCGACCCGGTTCTGAACTCCGACGGTCGCAACACTCGGCATATCGAGGATCTTGCCCTCTTGCTGATAGCCAATGTCGCCTCCGTAGATCACGCGGCGATCGGATTGCTGAAACCCGTCCCCGTTCACCGGATCGCTTCGAAAGAAGGTGAAATTCGAATAGAGATCGAATGTGTAGTATTGCGCATAGGCGTTCACAAAGAACCGTCCTCCCGATAGGGTGTCGTAGTGATAATTGAGTTTGGCCGTGGACCGGGCCGTTCTCCCGCCTTCGGACGGATCGATCGACCCAAAGCGATCGATCGTGCCGTCCGTCACCGCGCGAAGCGGGATTTCGCCCGATCCATTCCACTGTGATTCGTGAAAGGTTCCGGTGATGCTCAGTTCGTCGCGCCCGGATGGATTCATCGTCACCTTGCCCAGCAGATTGCCCCTCACATAACGGTTATCGTTCTGGAACGGCCCATTCGTGTAGTAGCCTTCTGCGGCGAACAACGTCCGGACCTTCTCCTTGGTTGGCGAGAACATGAGGAGATGCCGTTGCGTATCGAATTGTCCCCCTGCCGATTGCACCACGCCCTCCTTGACCGTCTCGCGAGTACGGAAATTGACCGCGCCCGCCGTGGCGAAATCTCCATACTCGGGCAGATAAGATCCCTTGTGCACATCGAGGCCTTCAATCGTCTCCGGAATGATGAAGTTCAAGTCGGTGTAGCCCTGGCCATGCGCATGAGAACGCAAGTTAATCGGCATGCCGTCAGAAAAGAACGCGACGTCGGTGCCATGATCGGCATCGAATCCACGCAGAAAATATTGATCGGCCTTGCCGGCGCCTCCGGAATGTTCCACCGCAATGAAGCCGGGGATCAAACGCAGAATCTGAGCGGGACGACCTTGTGGCTGGAGCAGGATTTCTTTGTCCGGAATGAATTGTTGCGAGGACGCGGCCACCGGACGCGGGCCAATGATGGACACCTCCGGCACGTCCACAATCTCAGCGTCCGGATCGTGGGCGAGGGCAGAGGAGACAACGAGCAGAAGCGCGGCGAGATGGAAGAAGAGGCTCAGGACACTCACAAGGACGCTCAGCTCAAGCCTTTTCCCGTGGTCGTGGTGGCCAGCTTCCCGTGCTTGACACCCTTAGTCCCGATGAGGGTGTCGGCAATCTTCTTGATGGCAGAGCCTTTGCCCTTCACGACCAACACTTCTAAGCAATGGTCATGGTCGAGATGCACATGCATCCCGGACAAAATGAGGGGCTGATAGCGGTGCTGAATATCTGTGAGCTTTCTGGTCAAATCGCGCACATGATGGTCGTACACAAATGTGATCGTCCCGACCGTTTCTTTATCGTCATCCCACTCCTGCCCAACCAGGTTGTCCCGGATCAGATCGCGCAATGCCTCCGAGCGGTTCGTATACTTGCGCTTCTTGATGTGCAGATCGAAATCATCGAGCAAATGATGGTCCAACGACACACCGAATCGAATAAGCTTCTTCATGGCATCCTCATGAGTGTTACGATTTTTATAAACGTAGCATCGCGAGATGCGCAAATCAACAGTCGGCACCATCAATACGGGACACAGTTGGCTGGAATTTATAATTTCAACGGGCGAGGGCTAACTCGGACAGCGGACAACAATCGAGGGCTTAAACTTTCCTCGCCTTCCCAAGAGGGAGCGGCCGAGGCTGCCCTTTACTGCGCACTTCGACCGAGCACAATCTTATCCTGCGCGGTCTGCGAGCACATGAGGCGTCTGGTCACCCCGCACTCCCCCTACTCGCTCTTCACAGGGATGTACAGGACGTTCCCCTGCCGATTGACCAGCAGGAGGGCAAGGTCGGATGGCTTAATTGGATCGGCCAGTCGCTGAAACACGCTGAAGTTTGGAACAGGCTGACGATTGAGTTCAACCACCACGTCGCCCGGTTGGAGACCGGAGGATTCCGCCAGACTACCTTCCTCGATGTCCGTGACCACCACTCCACTGGTGACCGCCAGATCCATCTGCCGAGCCAACGGCACAGTGACATCGTCGAAGACGACGCCAGCGAGGGGATGAGCTGTCGCAGCTGAGGCCGATCCGGGTTGATTCTTCTTGGTCCGGTCACGCGGCGCCTCCTGCACGACCAATTCAGCCTGGAACGGCTTACTCTCCCGCATAAGATCCAGCCGGTGCTTGCTTCCGATCGTAGATGCAGCCACAAGGTTCCGAAGATGTCCGCTGTCCATCACGTCCCGCCCGTCGAATCGCACGACCACATCGCCGCGCTTGAGTCCGGCTTTCTCAGCAGACCCTTTCGCCTGTACATCGGTCACGATTGCGCCTTTCACGTCTGGAAGACGGAAGATCTTACCTAACAGGGGCGAAACGTCTTGCGTCGAGGCGCCAAGGAGCCCACGGACAACGTGACCGGTTTTGAGCAGGCTCTGCATGGCGGCCCGAGCCATATTGCTCGGAATGGCAAAGCCCACACCAACGCTCCCGCCTGTAGGGCTAGCGATGGCGGTATTGATCCCCACCAATTCTCCATTGAGAGTCACCAAGGCGCCACCGGAGTTGCCTGGATTGATGGGGGCATCGGTTTGAATAAAATCTTCGAAGTCGGCGACGCCGACATCGGCCCGACCGACAGCACTGACAATGCCGAACGTCACACTCCGGCTCAACCCAAGCGGGTTTCCGATCGCAAGCACAAATTCGCCAACAGCGAGCGTGCTCGAATCCCCCCACGTGACCGTCGGCAGATTGGTCGCCTGAATTTTTACCACAGCCACGTCGGTTTTCGGATCGGTGGCTACCACTCGTCCTTTGTATTGCCGCCGGTCGGCGAGTATCACTTCCACATCGACCGCATCAGCAATGACATGGTTATTCGTCATAATGTAGCCATCCGACGACACAATGACGCCGGAGCCCTGGCCATATTGCCGCCGGGACGGGACATCCTTGAACAATCCAAACGGCAGCGCGTCGTCGCTGAACGCTTGATCTCGAACCATGACCGTTGAGGCTATGCTGACGACAGCGGGAATCACTCTGATTGCAGCCGCCTTGACCTGCGCCTGAAGCTCCCCCCCACTCACCACAGGAGTCGCACGACTCTCGGCCAGAGCTGTTCCAGCAACGAGCGAGCCCCACATACAGAGCCCAATCACGATTCGCGATATCACATTGGGTCGAGACACGCCACGATCCTTTCTAGCGGATACTGAAAAAACCACTGGTCTGTCTGGTTCATTTGGTCTGTCAGGTCTATCTGGTTAGTCTCATGCACTCAAATAAACTAGACAGACCAGATGACCGGATAGACCGGGCGACACCGGCTTAGCCTAGCATGCGTGCCTCGGAGGCGCACTCACAATTCCACATGACGCAGGCGGAGGGCGTTGGAGATGACGGATACAGAACTGAAGGTCATGGCGGCACTGGCGATCATGGGGCTCAAAAGTATTCCCCAGACTGGATACAGTACACCGGCCGCGATCGGCACCCCGATCACGTTATAGAGAAAGGCAAACATGAGATTTTGGCGAATATTACTCATCGTAGCTTGGCTCAGCCTCCGCGCACGGAGCAGCCCGCGCAGATCCCCTTTCACCAGCGTCATCCCCGCGCTCTCAATGGCCGTGTCCGTTCCCGTTCCCATGGCGATCCCGACATCGGCCAATGCCAGGGCCGGGGCATCATTAATACCGTCGCCGGCCATCGCCACCACGTGGCCTTGCGCCTTGAGGCGGGCAATGATCTGCCCTTTTTGGTCAGGCAAGACTCCCGCCATGACCTCCTCAATGCCAAGTTGCCTCGCCACTGCTTCTGCCGTATCGCGATGATCTCCCGTCACCATAACGACGCGAATGCCCTCGGCCTTGAGCTCCTGCACCGCGTCACGAGTCGAGGCTTTGATCGGATCTGCCACGCCAAGTACGCCGGCAGCCTGCTCATCGATGGCGACAAACAGGATCGTCTGCCCTTCACGACGAAGCGTAGCCGCTTCTTTGTCCAACTGCGTGAGGCTCTGGCCGGATACCCCGACGTCGTTTTGCAAGAACGCGACCGTCCCGATGGCAACGCGGCGACCAGTGACCATCCCGCTCACGCCTTTCCCCGTCACTGAACGAAACTGCTCAATCGGAGCGCTCGCGATCCTTCGCCCTTCCGCTCCCGCCACTACCGCTGAAGCCAGCGGGTGTTCACTGCTCCGCTCAAGGCTCGCCGCGAAGCGCAACAGCTCGACATCGGACCAAGGCGGCACAGCCAGCACAGACAGCAGTTTCGGTTTGCCCTCCGTGAGGGTGCCAGTCTTATCAACCACGAGCGTATTCACCTTGCCGAACACCTCCAACGCTTCGGCCTTCTTCACCAACACACCCGTCGTCGCTCCACGGCCTGTTCCAACCATGATCGACATCGGCGTCGCTAATCCCAACGCGCAGGGGCAGGCAATAATCAGGACCGCCACAGCGTTGACCAGCGCATAGGCCAACTTCGGCTCTGGGCCCCAGATCCCCCAGGCTACTGCCGTGATCAGCGCGGCAGCCACAACAAGCGGGACAAAGTATCCCGCAGTCACATCGGCGAGGCGCTGGATCGGCGCCCGGCTCCGTTGCGCCTCACTGACCATCTGCACGATCCGAGCAAGCATCGTGTCTCGCCCGACTCGTTCAGCGACCATCACCATCCCGCCTGTGCCGTTGATGGTCCCCCCGGTCACACGATCCCCCATTGTTTTTTCAGCCGGGATTGATTCCCCCGTGATCATGGATTCGTCCACAGAAGTCGTACCCTCTTGAACCATCCCATCGACCGGCACTCGCTCTCCTGGCCTGACACGCAGCCGATGGCCTGCCTGAATATGCTCAAGCGGCACGTCTTCTTCCCGCCCGTCCTGATTGATCAGCCTGGCTGTCTTTGGCGCAAGCCGGAGCAAGGAACGAATCGCGGAGCTCGTCTGACTCCGAGCCTTCAACTCAAGGACCTGGCCAAGCAGCACGAGTACCGTAATCACGGCTGCAGCTTCAAAGTAGACTGCGATAGAACCATCATGCAGTCGGAATGAACTGGGGAGCAGCGTCGGCGCGGCTGTAGCAAGAGTGCTGTAGCCATAGGCCGCTCCCGTTCCCATGGCAATGAGCGTGAACATATTGGGAGCCCAGCTCACCACCGAGGTCCAGCCTCGCTGGAAAAACGGCCAGCCGCCCCAGAGCACCACGGGCGTTGCCAACAGCCATTGCACCCAGTTCCTCGTCGAACCGGCGAAAAACTCTGGAAGCGACAAACCTGGAATCATATCGGCCATGGCCAGAAGCATGACCAAGAGGGAAGGCCCGAGACAGATCCAAAACCGCCGGCTCATATCCTCAAGCTCGGGGTTCCGCTCATCTTCGAGCGAGACGACTTTGGGTTCCAGCGCCATCCCGCAAATTCGACAAGCCCCCGGTTGGGTCTCAAGCACCTCCAGGTCCATCGGACAGATGTACTCGACCACGCCACCGGATGGAACCGGCATGACGCGAGGAGTGCGCTGCTCAGGAGGAGTCAAATAGTAGATCGGATCGGTTCGAAACTTGGTGAGACAACTCGTCGCGCAGAAGTAGTACGTCTTCCCTTCGTACTCATAGGAACCAGCTGCTGTGACCAGTTGCACCGTCATCCCGCACACGGGGTCGATCGCTGCTGCCCCGGTCACAGCCGGTGCAGGTTGCATCATCGGAAGGGGTCTTCTTGTAGTCGGCTTAGCGGAACTAGCCGGTTTGGGCTGGAGCGCCCGCTCCGGATCAGCTTTAAATCGTTCCAAGCAAGACAGGCCACAAAAGTAATAGCGCAGGCCGCGATGGTCGTGACTTCCGGCTGCCGTAGCCGGATCGACCGTCATCCCGCAGATTGGATCAATCGCCATCTTTCCTCTGAAGGAGTTATGAGTTTAGAGTTCTGAGTTCTAAATTTTCAGAGTGACCGTAACTCAGAACCCAACACTCAACACTTTGGAGTTCACTTCTTCGCGTCGTTTTCCAGAATGCTCCGAATGATCGTGATGACATTTTCAGGGGTCATGTTCGCACCATCGACTTTGATATTGCCGTCTAACAAGATTGACGGAGTGGACGACACCTTAATCCGCTCTCCCCACCGCCTGCCCTCTTCAAATGCCTTCGCCGGCTTCCCGCTGGCCATTCCTTCTTCAAACACTTTCGGATCGAGGCCGACCTCCCTAATCAGGATTTCCCGTAGCGAGCGATCCAAGACTCCGGTGATCTTGTCTTTATGGATAGTCCGAAAGAGGACGGCTTTCATTTCATTCCCCTTTCCCATCATCTTCGCCTGCTCATACATATCGAACGGCGTCGGCAACTTGCCCTGAATAACCGGGTACCCGACCATCGTGATTTCCACCTTGCTGCCGAACTCTTTCACGAGCAACGGCAACCCGGTCTCATCGAACAGGTGACAATGCGGGCAATAGAAGTCGGCGAACTCCATCAATTTCACCTTGCCATGCGTATGCGTGGATACCTCACCCGTCAGGATTTCGAACTTGCCCTTCACATCGAGGGGCAAGGCAGCGGCTGGTGAGACCCAGAAGACGGCAACCGTCCATACAATCGCACAGACCGCCAAAGTCCATTTCGCACACTGTCTGTTCACCATATCGACTCCTTTTTTAGATCAACGCGGATCGCTCATTATATCGAATGTGCCTCAAACTTACTCTCTGTTATACTGCGGCTATGTTAGACAGACTCCTAGCACGTACGCTGCTCTCCATCCTAGTCTTGTTCGTCACACTCGCAGGCTGTGCCTCGACGCAAGAGGCGGAGGATAGACAGTCCCTCACCTTCCTCCAGGTCAAAGCGGCGCCGGACTCCTTTAAAGGTCAATCGGTGGCGTTCGGCGGAAAAGTATTGACGGCCCGGCGACAGAAAGACAGCACGAGGATCGAGATCTTGCAGTTGCCGCTCGATCGATCGCTGCATCCCGGATACGACTTGACCCAGTCACAAGGCCGCTTCATAGCCGTACAGCGAGAATTCCTCGATCCCGCAACCCTCCCGCCAGGAACCAGAGTCACCGTGACCGGCGAGATCTCCGACTCCATCACCATGCCGTTGGATGAAATGGACTATACCTATCCCGTCATCGACATCAAACGTGTGCAAGTGTGGGCCGCATCGGAAGACCAGGCCCCGCGTATCCGCCCCTATATGGGTATGGGGCCAAGCCCCTACTGGGGTGGAGCGTACTGGAGTCCGTTTGGGCGATCGTGGCCATATTGGTGAGCGAGACTAGCGGGACTCGCGCGAAAGGCGAGACGAGTCCGAGAATCGACGACATGCTCTTTGTGCGGTGACATTTCTCACAAGTCTCGCCCTTCCCGCGCGTCTCGCGTATTCACCGCCCAGACGACCCGACGATCCGCGCAACACGATCGTCGCGACCACCAAGATTGAGGTACTCGTGATAGTGGGCCAATGCTTTCGGCAGGTCTTTCCGATGTAACTCATAGAAGACACCCAGGTTGTAGTGCGCTTCAGCATAATTCGGTTTCAACGCGACAGCTCGCTCGTAGGACTGCTCCGCCTCTTCAAACCTGTTTAGTCCGGTATAGATCACACCCAGATTCATATGTGCTTCGGCATATTCCGGGCGATACCGCAAGACCTCAAGAAACTCCCGCTCCGCCTCCACGGACTGGCCTTGGCTTCGATGAATAAATGCAAGATTAAAATGAGCAGCCACTAACGAGGGCTTCGCTGCGATGGCCTGCCTATATGAATCGGCGGCTTCCACAAGATTGTTGTTCTTCTCCGCCATCCGCCCAGCGAAGTACCAGGCATCGGCATACTTGGGATCGAGTTTGAGCAGCCGCCCCACCGTCTCTCGCGCCCTGCGATTATCTCCCTGCGCCTCATACAGCAGTGCGAGATTGTACAGGGCTTCACGGTGGTTCGGATGGGCGGCTAATAACGTTTGATAGGTCTGAGTGGCGGCGGCGACATCACGACGCTGCTCATACAGTTTAGCTAAATGAAGATACGAGTCGGCATGGCGCGGATCGCTCTCAATGGCCCGCTTGAGAGCCTGCTCCGCTTCGGCCAATTTTCCTTGAATCCGATAGACCTTTGCCAAATCGTTCAAGGCATCTGGATAGGCCGGCTTCAGCTTGAGTGCCTGGGTGAACGCATCGACAGCCTGAGCCGGCTTCTTCTCTTTGAAATAAATCATGCCCAACAGATGGTGCGCTTCAGCGGAGGAGGGATTCAGCTCGATGGCTTTCCTAGCAGCCTCAGATGCCGCAGCAAGGTCGCCTTTCTTCAGCAGTGCGGTGCCTCGCTCATAGTGATGCTGCGCGGCATCCGGTTGCTCAGCCCCCGAGGCGAGAGGAGAAACCACGGCCAGGCATAGGACGAACAACACGATGGCACTATGCTGAAGGAAGCGATTCATGGTCAGCCTGTCGATCTTGTTCATTTGGTCTATCTCGTCTGTCTGGTCTATTCGGTCTGTCTCGTGTGTTTGGTTGGACGAAACTCACCAGATGAACCAGATAGACCGGGCTTGCCCCAGACGTGCAGGCCATCGAAATCCTGTTGCGCCAAAATGGTTTTCCTGCAGCCTGCTAGACCCGCACCAGTCCGGCAAACTATAGACGGCAGCAACCATGAAATCAACGACGCACGTAATAATGTGAGATCGAAACGCGCAGAGATGCTGGCAGGGTGAATAGCCGATTCGACGAGATAGGAACGATCACCAGCGTCGAGTGACCCGATGGATGATTGCGAGACTGCTCTTTCGGCTTGCGCCGGTCATGAAAACGCCGTATCCTACGGTCCACACCAGTGCTGTTCGGAACCAGGAGATGACGAGAAACACATGACGCACTTACAACAAACGATCAAAGCCGTGATCCGTCAGGGCGAAGAGTCAGGCTATGTTGCCGAGTGTATCGAGGTCGCCGTCATCACACAGGGTCAGACGATCGACGAAACGGTCGCGAACCTCAAGGAGGCCGTTGCCCTTCACCTCGAAGCCGAAGCGCCTGCGACATTCGGCTTGCGGGAGCGCCCGACACTCGTCATTACGCTCGAAGTCGATCCCACCTATGCCCAAGCTTCGTAGGCTGTCCGGGCATGACGTTGTCGCAATCCTCAAACCGTTTGGGTTCGTCGTCGTCGCACAGCGGGGCAGCCATATGAAGCTGAAACGCGTGGGGCCGGCGGGCGACCAGGTGCTTACCATTCCGGCTCACGCCACACTCGATCTCGGAACGCTCCGAGCCATCCATCGACAAGCGACTCGATTTATCCCCGACGAACAGCTCCGCCCCCATTTTTATCATTGACCACCGTTGCGAACCGACCTCACCAGTCGGGGCGACCGGCAAGATTTTGAAGAAGGACGAACTGTCCACGTCGTATCGTTCGACCGAGATGCAGCCGCCGCCTATGGACGACTCCGCGCAACGCTTGAACAGAAGGGGATGCCGATCGGATCGATGGATCTCTTAATTGCCGGTCACGCGCTCAGCCTCGCGGTGCGTCTCGTAACGAACAATGCGAGAAAACTTCGGCGCGTCCCAGGGCTACGTGTTGAGAACTGGGTCTAGCCCGCTCCACCCGCGCCTCTTCGCTGCAAGGGTGAGCAGTCGACCCAACGAGATGGGGGCCATCACCAGCGGCGAGTGTTCCAATGTATGATTGCAAGACTTGACCCCATTTCTTCGCGTGCACTGGCCCAGCTCGGAGCGCAAGTGCGTCTTACGGTGAAAGTCCGCGCCGCAGCCTGAACTATCCTCCGCTATCCATAAGTCAATACTCACGCCTGACCCCATTTTTCCTTGTACACATCCGCTCAACAAGTCAATAGTCATACCTGACCCTAAAGTTCTTCACGGGAGCAGAGGCGTCCCCGCCATGATGAGAATTCGTTCGCCGCACGCCTCGATTCTCCTTCGCCACATATGAATCGGAAAAGGCTCCCGGTATATTTTCTTTACGTTTGTTTGACCCAGCGAAGGGCTAGACATCGTTCGGCAGCTTGCGCAGGGTTACATGAGTCTCACCTGTTTCAGCCAGTTTATGAAACTCAACGGCGAACTTGTTGCCCATGATGGACTGGGGTGCATAGGTCACTATTTGAGCAATCGGAGCGCCAGTGCTTGCGTCTCGATACTCGCCCGTGTAGACGATGGGAAGCTTCAGCTCCTTGATACGAAGCTCGCCAGCGAACTCAATCGTCTTGATCGGAACTTTACCGACGGCGGTTTCAACGACGAAGTGGTCGTCGTCTGGATACCGATTTTGAAGCCGAACCAACTTGGGCTCGCCGTTCGGTACCAACCCGTCGAAGAGTTCCTGATTTGCCGAGGTAACATCCGAAAAGGCTTGATCAGGAGTGACAGCCTCTCCCGTGGAAGACGATCGCAGCAGCGGCGTGCTGCCGCTGATTTGCGGAAGCAGCGCCGCAAGGGCATCGTGGAGTTCCTGCGGCGTGTCCTGATCGAGTACGAAGTACACACTGGTGAGAGTCGGGTGGCGAACCGTGTTGGTGATGTATCGCATCTCCAACCAGCCTGCGAAGTGCTCTGGAGTTAGGGCGCGTACCTCCCGAAGCTCAATGCCCTGCGCTTGCGCAAACTCAGGGCAGCCTGCGGAAAAACCCGTGGTTGAAACTGCAGTGACTTTGTTGAGATTGAACCTCGCGCGCCTTCCCACCAACTGCTCAATCCAAGCAGTGGGAGCCGCCCCGCTAGCGGGCCTGTCTCGGCACTCGATTAACCACTGAAAGTCACTCGTTCCGATCTTGCCCTGTACGAGGACATCGAACTTCGCAATCTGTACACCGTCGTCGTTGAAGACGCGATCGTTCGTTGTGATCTTGAAGCCCTCAGGTACGAGGGTCTTCTCGACGAATGCCACAAGGGCTTCTAGGCGCTTACCATCGCTGGACATGCATGCCTAACGTCGAGCTGAGGCACGGCGGCTTGGCCACAGTTGCCTCCGGCGACTTGCTCGGCCCTTGTTGTTCGCTTCAGTTCCTTCCTTAACGAGTAGTTCCTGAACATTCCAGACCCATTCAGCTTCTGAACCTCATCAGTAATTGGATCAATCGGAACGACTGAATCCGCAAAGCTCGCATAGTAAAGATGGGGAACTCCGCGCTCGCAGATAAACTCAAGAAGGCTAGTGCCGTGTTTCGAGAACTCACCGTCGTAAAAGCCGGCTGATCGCAAATCCGCTTCACTGGGAATGTTCATTCGGTAGCGCGAGGGATCAGGATTCGGGTGATTGTGCAGAATCGCAATAGCCTCTGGCCTGAGCGATTGAATAGCTGTCTTCAGTGAGTGATCACGCAAAAACGACCACACTCTCGTTCCATCAGGTCCTTTGTTCCACCAGAGATGCCGAACATGAAAAGAATTGATGAATGCGATCACAATCCACTCATGCTTCTTGTACTTGAGCAGACCTGCGATGCGCGCAGGCGCATCACCGTAGCCCAAATCACAATCAACAAACTCACCTTGGCTTTTCATAGCTTTCTTCTCGACGCTGTCCGCTGGTCGTGGCAAAGTCGAAAAATCGAATTTCAAGAGCGCTCGATTTCTCTGTCGCTTCTTTGATAGTACAAGAATCTCTTGATTGCTCAGTGGATGGCGGTGTCGATAAACATCGACTGTCCTGACCAGGACGAAGAAAGCTGCAACTGCACCGAAGAACCAGAACGCTTCCATTTCTTACGCCGAACTATTGGATATACAGACCGGCATAGAGCGCAAAACCAGCGCGCTATATTTCTCTGTGATTGTCATGTCGGCTCAAAGACTCCCACGTCGTCCACAGGGTCGATTTGCGCGCTATACAGGCAGCACATTTTCAGCCGATTCATGCGTGTCGTCAAGTGCCACCCGCATGGTTGCCCTGAGAAATACTTCAATAATTATGCATGGCTAGGTCCAAACCGAGGCCCTCACCATCTATTCAGGCAATGGGCATTGGGGAATATGAGCGAGGGTGAACGGAAATTATTTTAGCCAGTGCCAGGCAGGGTAAGACCCAGGAGAGCCCTCTCGCAGGATGCTCAAAATGGCATCCCAGCAAGGCCGCAGGGAGTTCGGCGACTGAAGCGTACCCTTGCGGTACGTTGCAGGGAGACGAGCGACTGAGAACGACGCTGGGGGGCATTTTCAGCATCCTGCTAAGGACGGCGATTGGAACCTGTGAAGGCCTGCTTAAACACCGTGCGAAGGCCGAAATAGGCAACGGAATCTTTGAGGTTGGAGTAGAGCCGCTTGAAGGTTCCCATGTCCGGGTTGGTGACATATTCCATCGTGAGGGCGATCCGTTCCTCCCCTTCACCAAGTGGAGTCACCGCATGCCAGAGCTTATCTCCGTTAAAGATGACGAGATCGCCCGGCTGTGTGATTAGTTCAAGATGCTTGGGCTGTTTCACCGGGTCATCCTTGAACAGCTCGCAGACTAATTTGCATTGGGTGGACTTATCGACGAGCCCCATCAGAATGGTATAGCGAGCCCCCTTGTAATAGGACGTGTCGTAGTGAAACCCAATATGGTCCCCCGGCTCCGTATAGTAATACAGCGCACAGGAATGGGGATCGTTCTCAGGACATAGACTCAGCTTGGCCCTCACCAGACGGCTCAAGAACTCGATGAAGGCCTCGGATCGATAGAGATCGAGAAAGCGCGGGGCCTTCTCCATCACCGTATAGTAACTCACGCTCCCGCCCTTTTTGTGGCCTGGAATATAGTTGCGATTCAGCTCGCCCTTCACACCTTGCGCCTGAGGGACGAGATACTCTTCC
>JANNXZ010000338.1:0-5064 GCA_031409835.1 Nitrospirota bacterium | reverse complement strand
GTGATGGACGAGCAGCTGAGGATCCACTTGGCCTTGATTCGCTTCGAAGCTGAGTGGCAGCTGACCATAACTGGCCTGTACGGTAGCCATCGAAGGCGGTGGGGGCGCAGTCGTCACCGGGTTTGCCCACAGCGTGGCCGCCGGTGCCAGGCTCATGGCGACGGCGAGAGTGATCCCCCCCAGAAATGTGACCGTTAATCTCCTGGTTTTCATGGTACTGCCTCCCCTTGTTTGTGGTGTGTGGACGAGACGCTCGGGTCCGAGGATGCCGAGCGAGCGGTGATCCCCTGTATCGGCGAAGCGCTGAGACGGAAAGTGGCGAGTGAGATTAGATCTGTGAGTGAGTGAGTGAGTGAGTGAGTGAGTGAGTGAGTGAGTGCAAGCGGGAGGCCGGGCGTGCGCGGAGACAACAACCTGGATAATTCTGATCTGCACGGGGGAACTCTCCGGGAACACACTCGCTCCGGCTGGCCCGTGGAGCGACCTTATGAGTCCCGCACCGTCGTAAGCGTTACGTAAAATGGCACGTAGTTAGGAATTTGCTCCCCGGTGATGAACTGTACGATCCAGAACCGGGAAAGAACTCATGCGTACAGGACAAGCTGCCGTTCTACAGGCAAGTTACAGACCATGTTGGGCGAGCAACCTGTTCCTGGGCAGTTCGAGTCACAAACCCTTGTCTGCGACTGATGATTCGGTGAACTCAAATGAGATCGTCGAGATTCAATCAGCGATCCTGTTTCATTCGCTGTTGGATCGAATACGATTCAGACGTGAATCGTAATAGGTACACGGATCGATGAAATAAAAATATGCTGTCCCCACTGTTGTCCAAGACAGGATTCAACCAGAGTCTTCTTACCTGTAGCCCAGTGACATCCTCGGTGACGTGCTCTGGTGGTGAATCGAGGCCTCCTGGCTGTGCAGATGCTGTCTAAAACCCAGGTGGACCTGTCGCATAAGAAAGCACTGTAGCGAAGAGCATGAATTCACGGCTTCAGAAGCCCTTTGTGCGGTGAGAATCGGGGACATGCTGCTTTTCCGACAAGTCGAAGCGGCCGTGGGCCGATGTGGGCAGATACGGGGAACGCTGGTCTGTTGTCACAGCAGCGTTTGAAGATTGCTCAGCGTTTCCGCGATCACGTCGACCGACGCGGTATCCGTTGATTCAGGGTTTCCCGCCCCGTTACAGGGTGCGGGCACAGAGTACTTCGTCTTGGCGGAGGGCTTCGAGAGCGGAGGCGGGCACGCTGGTGACGGCAATCGTGTCGCCTAGGGCGTTGAAGACTTCGATGGAATATCCCTCGGTACCGTCAGGGGCTACGTGATGATCCACCAGTTTCACGATGTCGCCGCGATGGAGACGATGCTTCGGCACATCGCAGCTTAGCGCCACATCCGTGTAGAGCTCAAACTTCATACAGCCCTCCGTGTGTCTGGAATCCGTGTAACGAACTTCGTGACGCACGACAAATATGCCGTCATCCAGATGGGAGAAACCGGCACTGCCACGACAACTGCGCTGGTCATGACAGCGCCTCTCGATCCACCGAACCGCCGAAGTTGAGTGCCTTCTGGACATTGCGCGGAGTCATGCGCTTGATCAGGCTCTCCAGTTGATCGAGCCGGCGTCAGCATCATCTCCTGCCGAAGGTCAGTGGGTTATCCCAGAATGGCGCTGAGGGCCTGTCGAAGGGCGGTTTGATCGGTCGGGGTGAGTCGTCCAAGTTTTTTGAGCACAAGAGCGGGATCAATGGTGGTGAGGACTGGTTTGAGGACGGAGGGTTTGAGTAGCCCCGCACCCTGCCAATCCTGGACTTGAACCTCACCCACGGAAAGGATCGATGGCTGTTGACTTGTCACGGCCATGATGAGGAGATCCGGACGAGCCTGATGGTATGCAGGGCTGCTGATCACCACAGCAGGCCGACGTTTGACAGCTGATTGATCCGTGAAGGGAAAAGGGACTAATACGAGATCCCCGAACTTATAGCCGGTCATAGTCGGCGTCGGCAGGGTTGTCCCAGATTCGCGTGAAGGCGGTTGTGGCAAGCTGTCCTGCGGCATGGGTCAGACCACGCTCCTCCGCCTCACGGTGCGCTAGAAAATCAACGAAATCTTCGACTTCGGCTAGCCGTTCCTGGGGCAGTTGCCGAAGTTTCTCTAAAATCGTCTGCTCATACACCTTGGTCATGTGGGCCTCTGCGATTATCATAAGCCTACATGCCTCCGAACCAAAGATCAATTACTTCTCTACGGCTGACCTACGGAGAACGGCTTGTCCTCTACTGTCCCAAACAGTCCTCAACTGCCTAATTCCATTTTTTCCTCTTTGCCTTACGCTCGTATTCACGCCAAGCGGATGCAGGCTTGATCACCTGAGCGCGATGGTATGCGCACCAGAGAGCACATCTGGATACATCAGCGCACATCTGCCTAATGCCCAGGATGGAATATCCGGCGTAAGGTGAGGCAAGACGTTGAACCAAGGAGCACGCATGAAGTCAAAGAATCTTTCGATCAAGGAACTCGCGGGCTTTATTGGCGTGAGCACGGATACCATCAGGCGAGCAGTTCGCAGGGGTGAGATTCCGGCGACAAGGGTCAGGACCGCGTTACGGTTCGATCTGCAGGAAGTCCTTACCTGTATGCAACGGAACGCGGAGACCAAGTTTGGGGCACGCTCGGCGAGCGCGCCGGGCGGCGACAGCCGGCCGCGCGCCGCCCGAAACGCCCCCGTATTGGTAACACGGGGGCTTGGCTGACATCATGACAGACGTTTCGCCTTCGTCCACACATCAGGCCTTCACCCTGACCATCGATTGGCTCGCCTTTACCCTGCCTGAGGCATCGGCCCACGACGTGATGCGAGTCGTCGGGGGAGAGTGGACGAAAGGGAAAGCGGGATTTCGTGGGTATCCCCTCTCCTGGATTCTGGCTGATACGTCTCGTGGCGTGGGGCTGTTGGGCACCGGCGCTCCGCGACGCCTTCGCGAAGTGCATGTCGATCTGTCTGCGGGCATTGTCTCGTCGTGGGAACTATCCAAGGTCCGCACCATCCTCCAGTGGATTGTTCACCAGCAAGGGCACGTAACCCGCCTCGATTGCGCCTTGGATGATCGCCAACCCCTTGTCCCTCTCGCCGTAATCACGGCAGCCGCTGAAGCAGGCCAGTGCATTACACGGGCGGATCGGGCTCAAGTGATTCGCTCGTTTTCGCTCCATAAAGGGACCACCTCCGGGGAGACGATCTACTTCGGGAGTCCGCAGAGTCAAACGCTGCTGCGTGTGTATGACAAACGGCTCGAACGGCTCGCCAAGAACCATCCGGACTCGGACGCCTACGGGATTCGTTGGGAGTTGGAATTTAAACAAGACCGGGCCAACCTCTGTGCAAAGCTCCTGGTGAATCTGCAAGAACCTGACTGGAAGGAATCGGTCGTCGGCCTCCTGCGGTCCTATGTCGATTTCCGAGACACGACGCGAGAGGCCGAGGAAGAAGATCGCGCCCGAGCGCTCCGGCTCCCCTGGTATGCATCGCTGACTGACGGGTTCACCGCCGCTCGACTGACGAGGACCCAAGAGGAACCCGATGAAGACAAAGTGAAAGGGTGGATTACTCGGTCGGTCGCACCCCTGCTCGCCGCCCTCTGCGCCTTGCCCAACGGTCAGGCCTGGGTCGAAGGTGCGATTGTGGAGGGGGCGGACCGATGGAAGGATCGGCATCGACAGTTGGTCAGGCAGGGAACCCGCAAGAGGAAGACGCCTTCTTCATGACAGCTCATTCAATCACCTCTCACGCCGGCGGACCCGCGGGCGCATCACGGGGGCGCGGGGGTGTCGTGAGACTCCCCCGATTCGTGCTGCATTGAGCGGACTCATGGATACCGAACTGATGGCAACAGACAGCTCCCTGACTCCCCCTTCCACTCTTGACGCGTGGATGGTACCTCCGCATACTCTCCCCCGGCGAAGTCGTGGTCGTGGCAGGGGCCGGAGAGGCAATGCCATGACGCAACAGTTAGTGGATCTCGTGGAGCAGTTTTGTCAGTACCAGCTCAAACAGCGTGGCAAAACGGAAGGAGGGGTGCAAAGCTATCGCTGGGTGCTCGAACAGTTTCTGATTTTCGTCAGATCCCGACATGGACGGTTGGCCCGCGCCACTGACCTCACGCTGTCATCAATTCAGATGTGGATGGACGACATGGCTAGCTGTGATCTTGCCCTGAGTACAATGCGTTCGCGCCAATCCACGCTGTCGAGCTTCTGTTGTTGGCTCGTAAAGCGGGGCGTGCTTCAAGCGAATCCCGTCGCGGCGATGGACCGACCACCGCACCGAATGGAACCACCGCGACAAGTGCCGACACCGGCCCTCATGGATGCGCTGATCGCCGCGGCCCAGCAACGCCAGCGGCCTCGTGATATCGCGATCTTTCTGATCATGCGGTACACAGGGATGCGCCGCGAGTCGGTCGCGACACTTCAGGTGCGACATCTCGACGGCACCTGGGGCTTGCGGCGGGTCCGCGTGAAAGGCGGGCAGACACGGGACATTCCGTTGCCGGAAAGTGTGATGGCGTATCTCCATGCGTACGTCGAACGGTTGACTGACGCCGTGGGTCAGATCGGGCCAGAGACGCCTCTGTTCTGGTCTCTGTGGGGACGGCGAACCATTGGAAAGAGTCGAGCCCCGATGCAAGGTAAAAATATCTGGCGGCTCTGCAAAACCTATGGTCGGCTCATTGGGTACCCGATGCTGAAGCCCCATGATCTTCGTCATGGGGTCGCGATGGAGGTGCTGGAGCAACAGCATGACTTGGAACAGGTTCGGGCGTTGCTCGGGCATGCGCGTATCGACATCGTTCGCACATCACAAATGCCGTGCAAAAACTGGGCGTTGATGGCTCACGTGAATCTAGAGCGGGATGAGATTTGACTGGATCGTTTTGGGATTCCCAAGGGTTGCGTTTTCTGATTCAAGCTAGGTGCAGGGATTGGAGGCCAGTATGGCATGGCACGACCTTATTCGCTTGATCTTCGGGAGCGCGTGATTTTGTCGGTTGA
>JANNXZ010000337.1:0-6498 GCA_031409835.1 Nitrospirota bacterium | reverse complement strand
TGGGTGAAGCCATGGGAGAAGGGGTTTCTGATCGGCGTGGTCTGGGACGAGCTGGTGACGAAAGAGAAGAACCGCTGGCTGTATTACTACCTGGAAGAAACGGTCAAGTCCTCCCTCTAGCAGGATGCTGAAAAAGCCCGCCAGCGTCGTTCTCGCATCGTTCAGACCTTCAACGTACCACAAGGGTACGCCTCAGGCCTTCACTCGCTGCGGCCTTGCTGGACGGACTTTTTGAGCATCCTGCTAAGAGCGCGACAGGCGCGACGAACACGCTCTGGTTTCGCGTGTCTCGTTTTTCCCGCTAGTTTCCCGTGCCGCAATACGTTTCCTGCGCGCATTCTGCTAGGCGAAAGCCGTTAACTTCTGTTTGACGTCTTCCAGTTCTGCTGAGAGTGTTTCCCACCGGGAGGTGAGCCGCACAAGATCCTTTTTCCACCCGTCGTACTCCGTTTGCAACACGCTCCATTTGGTGGATTCATCCTTGTAGAGTGCCGGGTCTGCCAGTTCGAGATCCCGATCTTTGATTTTGGTCTCACAGTCAGCAATCTCGGCTTCGACCCGTGCGACCTGTTTCTCCAGTCTGGCCTGGGTCTTGTTCAAATCGCGGCGATCTCCGGCTGAGGGTTTGGACGGAGCCTGCGAAGCCATGGCCCTGGTCGGTCCGACATCCTTCCCGCGATCCACTCCTTTCAGGTCGTCACTCGACTCCTTGATAGATTCAACCTCCTGTGCTTTCTTCCACAAATAATACTCGTAGTCGCCGGAGAAGCTGCGGGCCTTGCCCTCTTCGATTTCAATGACACGCGTGCAGACTCTGGTGAGAAAGGTTGGGTCGTGGGAAATAAAGATGATCGTGCCGGGGAAGTCCGAGAGCGCATCGGTGAGCATATCGACTGAAGCCGGGTCGAGATGGTTGGTCGGCTCGTCGAGCAACAGGGTGTTGGCCGGCTCAACCAGCATCCGTGCGAGCGCAACGCGATTGCGTTCCCCTCCGCTGAGCGCCTTGATCGGTTTCTTTTGATCGTCACCAGTGAAGAGGAACGCGCCGGCAATGCCACGGAGGAAATTCGTTTCCGCCTGGTTGGACACTTCTGAGAGTGAGTCCAGAATGGTATGTTCGGGGTTCAGGGTTTCGGCCTGGTGTTGGGCGAAGTAGTGCAGGGTGACACCGTGGCCGACCGTTCGCTTGCCTTTATCAGGTTCCAACACTCCAGCCAGCATTTTCAGTAACGTGCTTTTCCCTGCGCCGTTTTCTCCCACCAGTGCGATGCGCTGACCTCGTTCGACTGAGCAATCCACTCGCTCATAGACGACTTTCTCTCCATAACGCTTTGCCGCGCCCTGGATTTCCAAGACTTGCCGGCCGCTCGCTGCCGGGAGGGGAAATTTGAACTTCACCCGCTTGGGATCGCGCTTAATCTCGATCATCTTGACCTTATCGAGCTGCTTGATGCGCGATTGAACCTGGCTGGCTTTGTTCGCTTGGTAGCGGAATCGATCCACAAAGGTTTGGACCCGCGCAACCTCTTTTGCCTGGCGCCCTGCAGCAGCCTCACGCTGCGCATCCCGTTCTGCGCGGATCTTGATGAACGAGGTATAGTTGCCGCGATATTCTTCGATTTTATGGTGCCGGAGATCCCAGATATGGGTGACGACACGATCGAGAAACGCCGTGTCGTGGCTGATGAGCAGCAGGGTCATCTCCGAGTTCAGCAGGAATTGCTCGAACCAGCGTTGCGTCGGTTTGTCCAAGTGGTTGGTCGGTTCATCGAGCAACAGCACATCGGGGTTGGTCAACAGCAGGTGCGCGAGGGCGACACGCATTCGATAGCCGCCGGACAGCTTTTCAACTTCACGGCTGAAATCGATCTCCGAAAACCCCAATCCCATGAGAATACGTTCGGCTTCATGTTCGGGATACAGATCGCGATGGGTGGCGTCCAACACGTTTTTGCCCGTGATGGTTTCGAGTTCCTGCGGGAGATAGCCGATTCGGAGACGAGGACGCTTGCGGATGGTTCCCTTATCCGGCGATTCCTCCTCAAGGATCATCCGAAAGAGCGTGGTCTTGCCGGCGCCGTTGGGTCCTACCAAGCCGACCCGCGAACCGGGGCGGAGATGCGCCGTCGCATCTGCAAGCAGAATTCTCGTGGAATATTGCTTATGAACTGATTCGACTTGGAGCATGAGAGGTTTTGTGAGCCAGGCGGATTGTTCTTACCGAGAGAAGCCGCTGGTCACTTGGTGATTAGATGTGGGTGTCGAGGTTTGCATAACCTGCAAGATGAAATTGGTGGAGCTGGCCGGGATTGAACCGGCGACCTCGTGAATGCCATTCACGCGCGCTCCCAACTGCGCTACAGCCCCATGTCGGTTGATTCAGAAATACGCGAAAATCCTTGTGAAACAGCGGACATGCTAACACGGTCCTCTCGCGGCAGTCAAGAAAAGGGGAGCGGGCAGGTCCCATCCGTCTCGCGTTCCTCGCGCGAGACTTGCGAGAAAAGTGGGACGAGTCGGAAGTTTCATCTTCGCTAGTCGTGCCTGTCTCGCTCACGATTCACGCGCAAGAGCAACGGATCGGCGCTTACAGTGGAAGCACTCATGAATGATGCGAGCTAAGAATAAACCGACCCTCACGGTTCTTGACAATCACCAGAGGCGTCCCTACCATACCGCTCCGGCCCTGGCCATGAGTCCAGCCAGGGCTCTTTTTTTAGGGAGCATGTCAGACGATGGGAAATCTCGTTGTGATCGGGGCGCAGTGGGGCGACGAAGGCAAGGGCAAGATCGTGGATATCTTGGCCCGCGACGTCGACGCGGTGGTTCGCTACCAGGGAGGGTCCAACGCGGGGCACACCGTGATTAATGAGCGGGGTACCTTCGTGTTTCACCTCATCCCCTCAGGCATCCTCTATCGTGGGACGCTCTGTGTGATCGGGAATGGGGTCGTTGTGGACCCGGCCTCGTTGATCGAAGAGTTGGACCATCTCCAGATTCAAGGCGTGAAGATCGGAAAGAATTTTGTCGTGAGTCAGCGCGCCCATCTCATCCTGCCGTATCACAAGGCCATCGACAAAGCATCTGAACAGTCTAAAGGCTCTCGCCGGATTGGCACGACGGGGCGAGGGATTGGCCCGTCCTATGCCGATAAGATGTCGCGGGTCGGTATCCGAATGGGGGATCTGCTCAATCCGAAGGCGTTTCGAGCCAAACTTGAAGAGAATGTGGTCGAGATCAATTGGTTTCTCGAACAACTGTATAAACTGGAACGCTTCGATGCCGACAAAGTGTTCCGGCAGTATATGGGTTATGCCGATCGGCTGAAGAGCCATATCGTCGATACCGCCATGCTCGTCAATAAGATGATCGATGGAGGGAAGATTGTGTTGTTTGAAGGGGCGCAAGGGACACACCTGGATGTGGATTTCGGCACCTATCCCTACGTCACCTCCTCCAGTTCAACGGCTGGCGGCGCCTCAACGGGAACGGGTGTGGGACCAACGAAGATTGATGCGGTGCTCGGAGTCGCCAAAGCCTATACCACGCGTGTCGGCAGCGGGCCGTTCCCCACGGAATTGACCGATGCGGTGGGAAACGGGCTCCAAGTGCGAGGGAAAGAATTCGGGTCGACGACGGGACGAGCACGCCGCTGCGGCTGGTTCGATGGCGTCCTCGTGCGCTACGCCACCAAAGTGAACGGTCTCACGTCACTAGCCGTGACGAAACTCGACGTGCTCGACGGCTGCAAGGAACTCAACGTCTGCACCGGCTATCGATATCAGGGGAAACTCTATCGGGACATGCCTGCCGATCTCCAAACGCTGACCGACTGTGAGCCGGTGTATAAGAGATTCAAGGGATGGTCCGGGGCGACCACCGGGGCGACCACCTATAAACAGCTTCCTGTAGAAGCCAAGCGCTATCTCCAGTACCTTGAGGATCTCTCCGAGTGTCCTATCGATATGATCTCAACCGGCTCGAAGCGCAGTGAAACCATTATTCTTCGCAACCCGCTCAAGACCCGTTCCCGTCGTTCGTGAATCGTGAGCGAGCCAAGCAAGATGTGCGCGACGGGCGCGACTCGCAAAGGTGAAAGCGCTATCCGTCGCGCTTTTCTCGCAAGTCACGAAAATCTCGCGGTGTGTGGGCTAGGCACAGGCCGAGCGTCGGTGGTAGAATCCGCCCTCTTTCGCTCGGTGAGCCGGTAGCTCAGTTGGTAGAGCATCGCCCTTTTAAGGCGAGGGTCCCGGGTTCGAGCCCCGGCCGGCTCACCACATAGTCCAGCGACCACTGTGTCTCTTTTCTGCATTCGAGCCCGCAGTCGTTGATGATGCGGTAGGCATTGCCTGCGGATCATTCTGATCTGGGTAAAAATCGAGCGGGCAGCAGTTCGATAAACTCTGGCAGGCTGTTGGCTGACTATCTCCTGAATACATCCTATTCGAAAATGTTCTAGTAAGTAGGGAGCCGCTTCACGGGAAGGTGTTCGTGAGCGTGTTTGCCGTTCGCGTCCGCTGATCTTGGCAAAATTCCTGATACACGGCGCGTTGGCCTTCTTTTTTATTCCCTATTTCTATCATTCAAGCGTTTCATCATGTACCCCAAACCGACTATGATCACCAAGACGACAACGACTCCTGTCATACCCCACCCCAGTACGCAGGAGTAACCCTCATTGCAGAAATCAAATATAAACTGCCAAAACCTGGTCATCTCTGTCTTGGCCAAGCCCTGTACAAACATCGCGGCGCCTCCTTAGCTTTTCTGAGAGGGCAGAGTATAGCACCTCCGTCCATAGACTTGACAGTCTCCAAGGCGCTAGTGAATAATGCCTGGATCGAAATGTGTCGTTACAGCTATAGAAACGCGTCGGAAACTTCATGCGCATCGCGCGATGAGCTTGCCCGTTGCGCGATAAGGCGGGTGGTTAATTCGTGATGCGCGGTCCTGTTCTTCGAATCTCGGTTGTGAACCTGTGTCGGCTACTACAGCGGACACTCTTGTCTGACTCACCGACTCATGTATCGCCTCCTCAACTACGAACACGTTCATCTAATCAGCCATATCGAAGATGGTACGGCCTTGGCCTTGACGAGCGGTGGCAGTCAGGGAATGAGGCCGGTCCCATATCCGCCCAAGCCGGACGCGGTCCTCCTTGCCGCTCCAGGTTTTAATGTTGTCAAGGAGAGTTTATTTACATCATTCATTCATATCAATGGAGGTTTATTGTAGCCATGGTGAATTATAGAAGCATCACACTCGCAGTTGTCGGTCTGGCCTTGTCCGTGTCGTTCCTTGCCGCCCCCGCGATGGCCGTCGAGAAGGATGGCGTCATGATGAAGGGTGGCAAGGTGATACGGGTGTCGGAAGGAAAAGAGATTGCCCGGATGGATCGCGAGACGACCATGTCCAACGGGACAAAGGTCATGATGAACGGCAAGATGTTGATGAAGGATGGGAAAGAGATGCAGCTGCAGGAAGGCCAATCCATAATGCTGGACGGGAAATTGGTCGAGGGTAGCAAGTAATTTTTCAGTGTCGTTGGGTCTGACAACGCCCGACGTTCTGGCGGCTAGCGGAGCTCAGCATGGCTCCGCTCCGCCAGTTCGTCAGGCATCCGTGATCTTCCTTTCCAACCACTCACCGGAGGCGTTTCATTCGCGTCTCTACATCGCTCGGACGGTTGGCGGGCGCACAACGCAGCAGAAACTGTCCGTATTGCCAAGCCCGCCGATCACCAATTAACAAAAGTCCAAGGTTTGAGTCCAAGCCAGCCCATCAGTTTTTAATCGCTCCTTCTATTTTCCGGGTCTTCGTCCTAACGAGTGGGTGAAAACAGCATGAGAAACGTCGTTCTCTCGACAGACGACGGTGTTGTTGTGAGGGTCAAAACTTCTGGCATGATGGCCGGGTGTGAACACCACGACGCCTGCGCGAGGCTGATCGCTTCCCTGGGTTCCGCTCCGCTCCGACCGTGGTGGGCATTCGGCGATCCGAACGCCCGCGATATCCGGCTCCAGCGGAGGGGAAATAAACGGCGTCTGGAGCCTGCGGCCTCATCCACCGCGCGTGGTCCTACCGAACGATTCGCCGGGTTCGCGACCGGCCCTGTGGGGGCAGGCGAATCTACCGAGAGTTGGAGATCCGCCGCGTCGACTGTCGGTGGTGCGGTATTGTGAAGCAGGAGAAGTTAGCCTGGCTGGTGGACCATCAGGGATTTGGAAATGGCGTACATGCGCGAGCTGCTGCGCCGCGCGGGCCAGCCGGAACTGAAGGTAGTCGGGATCGACGCGAGCTCCATCCGGAAGGGGCCCACCGACTGGATTGTCGTCAGCGACCTGGAGCGGCGGCGGTTCCTGATGCGAAAGGCGGCGACAAGAAGGGCGCTGCAGCGCCCAAGGCTGACAAGAAAGAAGCCGAAAAGAAGAAGTAACGGTGCGCTTCATCGTAGGACTGGGCAATCCTGGCGCGGCCTACGCCCACACCCGCCACAAC
>JANNXZ010000336.1:0-13639 GCA_031409835.1 Nitrospirota bacterium | reverse complement strand
GTCTATGTCTTTGCCGATTGAGAAGTTGTCGTCCGATGAGTTGGCGCGAGAAGTGGCCCGGCGGCGCACGTTTGCCATTATTTCGCACCCGGACGCGGGGAAAACCACGCTGACGGAGAAGCTTCTCCTCTACGCTGGTGCAGTGCACCTGGCCGGGGCGGTGCATGCGCGGTCGCATCAGCGTGCGTCGAAGTCGGACTGGATGGAGCTGGAACAGGCGCGCGGTATTTCCATCACCTCCACCGCGCTGCAGTTCGATTATCAGGGTGTACGGGTGAACCTGCTCGATACGCCGGGCCACCAAGACTTCAGCGAAGACACCTACCGCACCCTCATGGCGGTGGATAGCGCGGTCATGGTGCTCGACAGCGCAAAAGGCATAGAGCCGCAGACGAAGAAACTGTTCGCCGTCTGTCGCAAACGCAACATCCCGATCATGACCTTTATCAATAAAATGGACCTGCCGGGGCGCCATCCATACGAACTCCTTGAAGAGATCGAGCAGACCTTGGGCATGACGACAGTCCCCTTCAATTGGCCCATCGGGGAAGGATCAGGATTTCTGGGATTGTACGATCTTCGAGAACCTCAAGTGCTGTTCTTTCAGCGGACGCTCCATAACCAGAAACGGGCGCCGATGCGGGTGGCCAGCTTTCCTGACCCGAGCCTGGCTGAAACGCTAGGAGAGGCCTATGGTCCATTACAAGAAGAAATTGCCCTGCTGACCGGTGCCGGCACCAAATTCGATCGCGACCGTTTTCTCGCCGGCCAACTCACGCCGGTCTTCTTCGGGAGCGCACTGACAAACTTCGGCGTCGAGCCTTTTCTGAACGGGTTTCTCCAACTCGCCCCCCCACCGGGACCGCGCATGAGCTCGGTGGGGCTGGTGCAGCCTACGGACGACAAGTTCTCTGGTTTTGTATTCAAAATCCAGGCGAACATGGACCCACAACATCGTGACCGGATGGCATTTTTGCGTATCGTGTCTGGCCGCTTCGAGAAGGACATGATGGTCCATCATGCGCGGCTGGACCGGAAGATCAGAATGACGCGACCGCACCGGCTCTTCGGCCGAGACAGGGAGACGATTGAGGAGGCCTACCCTGGCGATGTCGTCGGGCTGGTGAACCCCGGCCTCTTTGCCATCGGCGATACGCTCTGCTCCGGCAGTCCCCTCGCCTTCGATGCGATTCCGCAATTTCCCCCTGAGTGCTTCGGCGTGCTCCGAAGCCAGGACCTCACCAAGCAGAAACAATTTCAGAAGGGACTTCAGCAGCTCGAAGAAGAAGGAGTGATGCAGGTGTTCTATTCACCCGATCATGTGCGCCGGGAACCAGTCTTGGCTGCAGTGGGAGAACTCCAATTCGATGTCGTCGCCTCACGCCTCGAAACCGAGTACGGGGTCAAGACCCTCGTCGACCGGATGCCCTTTGCCCTGGCTCGCTGGGTGACTGGCGATCCCGACATAATAGCCCGCATCTACTGGCCGCAGGATACGCGCCGACTCGTAGACAGGGACGGCAGGATGGTTATGCTCTTCGGCTCCGATCGACTGCTCGCCTATTGCATGAAAGAATATGCCTCCCTCAAGTTTCAGTTGCGGGAAGAAGTTGGAACAACAGGAAGCTAATTGGCACAACCGACCCGCCGTTCTACCTCACCCCGCTACACAGCGATGGGTCGTTCGTCTCATTCATCTAGTTTGTCTGGTTCAACCAAATAGACGAGACAAACCAAACAGACCAGAGCAACCAACCGATCCTCACTTTTCACTGTTGTATCTGTAGGCAAACGACTGCATCGCCTATCCTCCGAGAAACACTAGGATTGACTCAGCGATCTGCCCCCATCTCCTACAGTCTCGCGGCACGTCACCTTCGATATTCCTCTCATCACGGCTCATTATCAGGGTTTTTGCCCTGATCATCCTCCTCCTGCGACGGCACGCACATTGCTTAGTGACCACAGTGAATGGGTGAATGTTCACCTCTTCGAACTCTCCTCGGAATGCCGAGTCAGTTGAGCAATCCGACATAGCAGGCTTGCGGGTGAGACATTGCATCTTCGGGAAGATTGTGCCTGCTGCCGGGGAGAAAACAAGGGAGTAATTGCATGAACTGTGCAAAAGCTATCGCCGCTGTTCTCGTGTTGTGGTCGAGTACTGCGTGGGGCGCCACGTTGACGTGGAAGGCCAACAGTGAACCGGATCTAGCGGGATATCGCGTCTATCAGTGCAGTCGGCAACCCTGCTCACACACATCCGGCACAGCCTCTCCTCTGTCCACGTTGGGAAAGGTAACAAGTTTCAATATCGGAACGCCGGCAGTGATCCAGTACTACTTCATTACGGCGTATGACTTTGGCAATCGTGAGTCAGGCAGTAGCAACCTCGCGACCTTCATACCAGCTGGATCTCCCCCTCCGCCTCCCCTGAAAGTCCCGCCTGCCCCAGGCGGCCTGCGATTCAGTGCCGTTCAGTAAAACCTGTTGGATATTGGAACTTGGAAGGTGTTGTTGGCAGGATAGCCGAACGGGACAGGTTGATCTGGTTCATCTGGTCTGTTTCGTTCCTTTGGCTTGTCTCGTTCGACCAAACAACGAGACAAGCCAAATAATGGTCTGCTTCTGCTTGCGGACTTTATACGCATCCTGCTAGGCCCGGCCCCCGTCAAAACCTGAATCCCGCCACTTTTCCAGCAGCGCAATGCGGCGCACCAGTTGCGCGACGGTCGCCTGATCGACTCGTCCGCCGGTTCGCTTAATGAGTTCTGCATTGAGTTGGCGATGATCAATTCCGGCCTTTCGCGCCACGGTGCCGACGAGGGCACGATGCTGGTCTCGCAATTCGTTCTTCTTGTCATGAAGCGGGACTGCCGACTCTGGGACGCCCTTGCCCTCACCGCCTGATTCCGCCTCTTCTCCCCCGATCAGGGAATCCATCCGTGCCACCCCATGCAAGGGCATGTACTCTTTCAGCGAGGTAGCGGCCGTACCGAACAACGTTCGCTGCACGGAGGGCATGATCTCTTCCAACACATGATCGCGTTCCGCCTTGATCCGTTTGGCATAGTGGACGAGGGTGGCGTCCTTCGGCAGATACAACCAGGCCCGCTGCGGCTTCGGTAATCCCTCCTGCATCCGGACGAATCGCCCGACGACCTGGCGGAAATACATTTCGGTCAGAACGTTCGTGGCATAGACACCGACTCGGAGCCTTGGGATATCGACGCCCTCGCTCACCATGTTCACCGCGACGAGCCATTGCTGGGTCTTATGCTGTGCGAACGCAGCTATCGTCTTCGACGCCGACGGATCGTCCGATATGGCCACTTGCGCACGGCTTCCGGTAACATGCCTCACCAGTTCTGCTACCTGCCTCGCATGGTCCTGATTCATCGCGACGATGAGCCCGCCGGCATCCGGCTGTTCTTGCTTTCGGAGCCGACGTAATTCGGCATGGGCATCCGTGATGACAGGGCCCAGCCAGCTATCTTGCAAAAGCGCAGTCTTGAGACGCTCTCGCTGTAGCTCGAAAGTGAGTCCGTCCTCGAACGTCGCCCGATGTTCACGGCCCTCCGAAAGCCACGTCAGTTCCCCCTCGTAGCTTGGAAAAAGAATTGGACGGCAGACACTCTCGCGAATCGCCTCGGCATACCCATAGGTAAAATCCGCCTGGCTTTCGCCCTGCTCATACCGCACGTAGGGAATCGGATTGTTATCGGAGCGAAAGGGGGTGCCCGACAAAGCCAGGCGAAAAACCGCCTCGTCAAACGCGTCCTTCAATGCGTTGCCCCAATCCTTGCCTTCGCCTGCATGGTGCAACTCGTCGAAGATAAGCAGCGTGGGGCGGCTTCGGCAGGCCCGCCGAAACACATCCGGCGCGAGACAGACTTGTTGATAGGTCACGACTGCGCCATGGTAGTCGTGGGCTTCGATGGCCTGCTCGTTTGTCAGCGCAGGATCCAGGTGAATCCCAACCAACCCTGCGGCAGCCGCCCATTGCGCACGCAAATGGTTGGTCGGACAGATGACCAGCACACGGCGGGCTACCCGATCGGCCAGGTACTGATGGGCGATCCGTAGAGCGAAGCGAGTTTTCCCGGCAGCAGGCGTTGCCGTCGCGAGAAAATCAGGGCGCGTATGAGTGAAGACGCCGGATACCGCGCGAGCCTGCCATTCGCGCAGCTTGGCCGTCCAGGGAGACAGGATCACGAGAACCTCTTTTTCATGGTCGCTGATAGATGGGCATGGACACAATAACAAGGAACACAGCACCATCCTGAGGACACACTCTCACATGCATTGATACTTCTCTCACAGAATAGGTGGTCCGGTCGATCCCCTGCGGCGTTCCTTGTTGCTCGCCTAGCTTCAAGCTCTCTACCATAGCAGGAAGCCTGCCCCTGCTTCCGTACTGTGCCTTACGTACGACTCCGCAAATTGCGCCACGGTTCGCCAGAGACGCCTCTTTCTCGTCGCGCCGCAAAGCTTTCTTCTCTCGTGTCATGTTGTCTGTTGAATCGAAAATGGCAATCTGACTACCGTATAAATAGGCACTTTTCTTGCGTTACCTCTCCCTTGCTTTATGATGAACGCAGCCATACAGGGAACATCGCTCAACATCACATCACTTGACTTGAATGGAACGCCACCCACACAGTGCCGTCACCCCTGACCCTGCCAGGGTTCCACCTGCTCCCGTAAAGACGTCGTCTCGCGTCTCGATCACCACAGACCGATTCCCTACATGGATGAGCAGTCATCCCACCAGGTGGATCATCTCCGTGGCCGCCGTCATTGCACTGGTGACGCTCTTCTGCCTGGGATGGACCGCTTATACCGTGCAGCAGGGATTAATCCAATCCAGTGGCCAACGTCTGGTACAAGTAGCCACGAATGCCGCCGGCAAATTGGATACGATGATCCTGGAGCGATACCGCGCCATCAAGCTGCTCTCCACGACTCCGATGGCCCAAGGTCAAAACCCTGAGGCATTGACGAGATATCTCCGTGAGCTTGCGCACGTCTACCCAGCTTATCAATGGATTGGCGTCACCGACTCACAGGGTAGGGTGATTGCAGCAGCAGATCCGTTGGACACTTCTCCCGATCAGAGCAAGCGTCTCTGGTTTCAACAGGCGCGCACTCTCACCGATGCCAAAATTCTTGATGTGCAGGTGAGTGAACAATCCGAAGGGGCCTTGGCACTCACTGTCATTGCTCCCCTGCGCAGTCCCGACGGACAATTTCTCGGCGCGATTGCGGCGGTTGTGGGCGTCCCCTCCTTGATGAGCATCCTAGACGATACGATACAACTGCTCAAGAACTCCGAATGGACAGAACTGTCGCATGTTGAATATCAAGTCATCAACGAGAAGGGAGACCTGATCGCCGACTCGACGTTACAAAGGGAAGAGCACCTCAAACAACTCGGCCTCCCTTCGGCCACGCATGTGGGCATGCGCGCGCGGGGATTCATCGAAGAAACGCATCCTCGCCGCGGGGTCTCCGTCATTACCGCCTATGCGCAAGTCACCCTCCCCCATGCCGACCCGACCCAGCAGTGGGGCATCATCGTTCGTGTAGATCGGAACAATATCCTTGCCCCTATTCAGTCGTTTCTCTGGAAATTGCTGGTTCTTGCCATTCTGATACTCCTTCCCTTGCTCGGTCTTGTGCTGGGAATGATCAAGACCCTTCACGAAGAATGGCACACCACGAAACACGAGTTCCAACGAGCGACCGATGCAGAGATGGCACTCAAGAAACGGACAGAAGCCCTCCATGGGTTGGTTGAGTCTGCAGAGACCTTGGCTGCGCAGAAAAATATCGATGGATTGCTTCAACAGCTCCTCCATCTCGCGCAGGAGAACACCGGTGCGCGCTACGCAGCCTTATGGGTCAACGACGGTACCTCGCATGCAGCAATACAATTCTTGACCGATGGGATTGATGATGCGGCAGCCCGCGCCATTCGGCTGCCTCTATTCGATCAGGTGGTGAGAGAATCCCTTGGACAAGGGAACGGTGTCCTTCGCATGGCTCATCTCACAACACACTGGGCCGCCCTCGGATTTTCCGTAGATCAGGCCCCCATGACGTCGTTTCTCGGCGTGTCGATTCGATGCCATGATCAATTCTTCGGCCACCTATCTCTCGCCAATAAAACGATGCCGCACGGCCTCGCGAACGGCTTTAGCGAATTGGACGAACAGGTCGTGCTGACCCTTGCCTCTCAGGCTGGTACTGCTATTCAGAATCTGCAACTCCTCAATGATTCCAAGGAACAGGCCAGCCGTGATTCCTTGACGGGGCTGCTGAATCATTCGACGACGCTGACGGTGTTAACGCAGGAGCTATCGCGGGCAGAACGAAACCATCAACCTCTTGCGGTTCTTATCGCCGACCTCGACCATTTCAAGCAGGTCAACGATACCTATGGACATCTCATAGGCGATGTCGTCCTTCGAGAAGCCGCAACGCGCCTCCTCCAAACCGCGCGGCACTACGATCACGTTGGACGCATAGGTGGAGAAGAGTTCTTGATCGTTGTTCCTAATTGTGATCTGGACGCATTACGAGAGTGCGCGGAACGCTTTCGGTCATCCATCAGCGACCTCCCATTTGCTACACCGAGTGGGCCGCTTGCCATTACGGTGAGCATTGGAGCAACGGTCTGGTCATCCGAGCACCCATTGAACTCGGATCTCTTGCGCAAGATGGCTGACTACGCCCTCTATCGCGTCAAAAGTCACGGCAGAAACGGGGTAGACATCATTCCCCACCCTGCCACACAAATGCCTAAGGAGGAAGCATGCTGACAGCGATCGGCGATGTGATGCGGCGTGTGTATGAGCGCGGCTGGATTACGACGAGAGACGGGAATATCAGCATGCGAAAGCGCGAAGGGAAGTATCTCTACATTACCCCCTCTGGCTGGCGGAAGACCATTGTGCATCCCGAGCATGTCGTGCGGGTAGAGATTGTGAACGATCCGCTGACGGGCGAACTGATGCCGAAGGTCCGCGAGGGCCAGCAACCGTCTGGAGAGCTCTGGATGCACTGGAACTTGCAGCGCGATGGGCATAAAACCAGAACCGTCGTGCATGTCCACGCCACCCACATCGTAGCTGCCATCTATGCCGGCATCGACTTGCAGGCTATTAGCGCAGAGTTCCCGGAAATCTCGCGCTATACCCGAGTGGGACCGACAGTGTCGGCGGTGCCGGCCCTGTCACGCGAACTGGCGGATGCGACGGCTGAATGTTTCGGCGTCGGCAAGGACGGGGTACTGGCCTTCGATATCGTGGGACAAGCCAACCATGGCGTCTGTGCGGTCGCGACGGATCCATGGGCCGCCTATGAACATATCGAGCGACTCGATCACATTTGCGAGATTGTCCTCAAGAGCGGTGTGACCAGACCTGGGCATATGCGCAGATCTGGGGCCAATTAACATCTCTGTCTCCTGATATTGAGTCAGGCCACGACTCATTCGCTGCAGGAAGCGCAGATCTATCCACACACATGATACGGACGCCTGGTGAAAAGGCCGCTGATCAGGCGAATCTTACTTTTTCACCTCGAACCATTTTAGCTTCACGATCGGTAGCCATCACCCGAACGACACAGGCGTTCGTAGACATGGCATGCACCGGTGAGGTCTGAAGGCTCACATCTCAAGGCGTTTTCCTCTTCCATTCCTCACTCAGCCCCCTTACGATACGGCCAATACACTGCGGGGATCTCTCACATGTCAGACTTGCCGCTCGATCAACTCGAACAACTCGTCCAGGGCCGACACGGGAACCCCCTCGCAATTCTTGGTGCGCATCCGATGGAGCAAGGCAACTCCCCTACCATTGCCATTCGGTGTTTCCTACCGGAAGCACACGACGTGGCACTACTACTCAGTGAGCAAAGTCGAAGGCCCATTCCCTTGACGCGCCTCCATGAGGGCGGTCTGTTCGAAGCGATCATTCCTGGGCCACTCGGAATCAGCCCCTATCGTCTCCGTATAACCAACCATGCGGGACAGGTCTCGGAGCGGCATGATCCCTATGCATTTCCACCTCTCCTCACCGACTTTGAGCTGCATCTTTTCGCCGAGGGAACCTTCTTCAAAGCCTATGAGACGATGGGCGCGCATTTCCGGACAGTGCAGGGTATCACCGGAGTCCATTTTGTCGTCTGGGCGCCGAATGCCGCACGAGTGAGTGTCGTGGGCGACTTCAATGAATGGGATGGGCGCCGCCATCCCATGACGAACCGTGGAGCAACCGGCCTATGGGAACTCTTCATTCCAGAACTCACAGATGGTACGCTCTATAAATATGACATTCGCTCACGCCATCATGACGCCCCGCTCCTCAAGGCCGACCCCTATGCGGTCGCATCGGAGCTGCGCCCCAAGACCGCCTCGATCGTCCGTGAACTGTCTTCCTACTCCTGGAAGGATCAGTCCTGGATGATGGCGCGGGCACAGCAAGACCCGCTCGCCATGCCCCTCGCAATCTATGAGGTCCACCTTGGCTCCTGGATGCGTATCCCTGAGGAAGGAAATCGCTGGCTGACCTATTCAGAGCTTGCCGCAAAGCTCATCCCATACGTGAAGAATATGGGCTATACGCATATGGAGCTGTTGCCGGTCACCGAGCACCCATTCGATGGGTCGTGGGGCTATCAGACTACCGGCTACTTCGCCGCCACCAGCCGTCACGGATCTCCGGAAGACTTTATGGCCTTCATCGATACGGCTCATCAGGCCGGAATCGGTGTGCTGATGGACTGGACTCCCGCGCACTTTCCCGACGATCCGCATGGACTCGCACAGTTCGACGGCACGCATCTCTACGACCATGCCGACCCACGGCTCGGCTACCATCCGGACTGGCATAGCCGCATCTTCAATTACGATCGCGTCGAAGTCCGGAACTTCCTGCTGAATAGCGGACTCTACTGGCTGGACCGTTACCATATCGACGGCCTGCGGGTAGATGCCGTCGCCTCGATGCTCTATCTCGATTACGGACGGAAAGAGGGAGAATGGATCCCCAATCAGTTCGGCGGGCGCGAAAACATCGGAGCCGTCACGCTGCTGAAAGACTTGAATGTCCTGGTCCACCGTGACTTCCCTGGCGCCATCACCATCGCCGAGGAATCCACCTCGTGGTCGGGAGTCTCGCGCCCCACCTATACCGGAGGACTGGGCTTTACGTTCAAGTGGAACATGGGCTGGATGCACGACATGCTGGACTACTTCGGCCACGATCCCGTCCACCGCCCCTTTCACCAGGATCAGATTACGTTTGGGCTCCTCTATGCCTTCAATGAAAACTTCGTGCTGGTGCTCTCACACGATGAAGTGGTGCATGGAAAGCGGGCGCTGCTCGATAAAATGCCCGGCGACGAGTGGCAGCGCTTTGCCAACCTGCGTTCTCTCTATGGCTTCATGTACGCGCATCCCGGCAAGAAAATGCTGTTCATGGGCGGGGAGTTTGGACAGTGGCGCGAGTGGAACCACGACACGAGCCTGGAATGGCATCTCTGCGATTTCAAGCGGCACGCAGGACTACAGCGGCTGGTACAAGACCTGAACCGTCTCTACCGTCAGGAGCCGGCGCTACACGAACTCGACCACGACTGGACCGGTTTCCAGTGGATCGATTTTTACGATGCAACCCATTCCGTGGTCGCCTTCCTCCGAAAAGCCAAGAACCAGGACAATCAGATCGTATGCGTGTGCAACTTCACTCCCGTTCCACGCTACAACTATCGAGTCGGCGTCCCTGGCGAAGGCTACTACCGCGAACTCTTGAACAGCGATGCCTCAGCCTACGGGGGAAGCAACGTGGGTAATACGGGAGGACTTCACACAAACGCTCTTCCCTCACACGGGATGCCCTATTCACTCACCGTCACACTCCCGCCTTTGTCGGTCTTATTCCTCAAGCGAATCTGAATCGCAGAACGCTGAAAAAGCTCACCAGCAGCGTTCTCGCATCGTTCAGACCCTCAACGTACCCAAAGGGTACGCCTCGGATCTTCACTCGCTGCGGCCTTGCTGGATGAACTTTTTGAGCGTTCTGCGGGAACGTTCTCCTCTTGTGGCACACGTGCGGATCATCAAAGGCCCAGCATGCCACAATAGTTTTTCCGCAGACTACTAGGAAGGAGCTACCAGGTCCGGAAAGGACCGCAATCGAGATGAATGAACTGCGCGCGTGGATACACCCCTACCCCACCGTACTTCAGCCTCAACGCGGCATGGCGGATCTCGCGAATCTTGACACCGGGAACATAAAAGTCGAGCGCCTGTCCCTGGACATGCAGGCTGTGCTGCGCGACGCGCCTGCTCCGCTTCACGAGCTGCGCATTATACTCGGGTGACCGATAGCCGGAAATCACGTGGATCTCGCCGGCGCCATTGACGGCTTTGTGCACGAGATTGACGTGTTCCAGCAATCGCACATCAATGGCGGCGACTTCTCCTGTGTGATGGCAACGCAGAATATGATTCACCTCATCCAGCGCCGTCAGGTCATAGTTCCCGGCGTCATCACGATAGCGGACTCGCAGTCGTTCGTTCGTACGCACATTGAAGAAGGTGAGCTCGGCGTCAGGAAGCTCGGTCGCGCGTGCGACCGATGGATGCAGGAGCCTGCTCCCGAGTAGCAGAAGCCCGACAACGGACGTTTTCAAGAAGTCTCGGCGAGTCCAAGACCAGGAATCTTGATGCTGCAAAAAACCACTCCGGAAGAAGGTGCACTGCAGTCTATCAGGACAACGCTGGTGCTTGTATCAAAAGCCCCCTTGTCAGTCAACCCCTCCTGCGAACACAATCCCCGTACCACTCCGTCATCCGCCTCGATCTCTTTAGGCCTGGTCTCAGTCGGTTCAAAAGAATACATGCAGTGAATCGTTTCTCTCCTCTATCCGCTCCGTTGGCATGCACGGCTCGATCCGCCTCACCGCCATGCTAATTCCCTCCATCTCCTATCAACTTCTTCCTAGACAGGAGAACCCAACATAGGTAAGATTCAAAACATTAGGGGCACCGCTTACACGATGGCCACGATCCTGATCATCGACGACGAAGAATCGATCCGGAACCTCTTGAAGGAAGTCCTTGAGAGAGCCTCCCACCGTGTGCTCGAAGCCCGCGATGGTCAGGAGGGCTTGACTATCTACCAACACAACAAAGTAGACCTGGTCCTCATGGATATTCTGATGCCGGGAACCGACGGGCTTGAAACCACGTTGCAGCTGACGCGCGAATATCTCGATGCGAAAGTCATCGCCATGACCGGTGCACAAGGGGATAAGAATTTCCTCGATGTTGCAAAACTCTTTGGAGCCCGTCGCGTCTTCGAGAAACCCTTCGACCTCGACAAACTCGTTCAAGCCGTCAACGAAGAACTCGCCAAGTAGCGCATCTCTTTCGGCCTACAGCTTTCCAAACTGAGACTTCAGCCGACTTACCGCCCTCCACTGAGTTCTTTCCTGGCCAACGAACGCATCATGGCCGGATCGTTGTAACCCACTTCGCTCAAGGCATCCATGATATGCAGCCCTTTCGTCGAGACCAACTCCTTGGCCTTGGCATAGTTCTTTGCAGTAAATCGCGCCACTGCCGGCTGACTGTTCACAATCTGACAAGCCAGGATTTCGCCGTTCACTTCAAGGGTGCCCCCCTGCTCGACCAGCGTCTTGGCCTGCGCCGACGTAATGCCATGGAGCTGCGCAAACTCCTCCACTCCCCCCGTCTCAACCAATCGCCCATCCGGCATGATGCAGAGTCGCTTAAAATGCGAGGACCAATCCTTGCGGAAATCGATGTACTTGATGTCTCCACCCTTCGCAACTGCTCGGTCCAACGTACGGTAATCGATTCCCAGGTTCTTCTGATCGAGTTTCGTCTGCAACGCCTCCGGCAATGTCCGGTATAAGACGAGCGCCGCCACCTCATCGAGCGGAATGCCCCGCGCCCGAGTCAATTGCTCCGCCTCGGCAAACTGCATGAGATCCAACGTCCAAGTCTGTTTAGGAACGGCTCCCGTAGGATCGATCCGGCAGGCAAATAACCCTCGCGTGAGCACCCCGCCAATCTGCGGGTACACATAGACTCCGCCTTCAGTCAGCAGCTGGACCATTGTCTCCAGTGGAACCTCGTAGCTTTCTGACAACACTTTGGCATGCGCAGGAAGATCTTCTTTGAACGTCATCGCACAGGCCGTCACATTCCCTGGCGCATCGAACTCAGAATAATCCTCGACAATGTTGTACAGAATTGGGGACTTCGGCTTTGCCGATTTCTTTTTGATCTTATACATTTCTCAGCTCACCCTTGTATCTCGTCGTTCGAATGACCATCTCTCGTATTCTCATTTTTCTCACGCCTCAGATGCTCATAGGGCGGCAATGTCATCAATCGCCCATCCTCGACCGGTCCACCTATGGTGAAGTGATACAGTGATTGGAGGCTCAGCCCCTTCATCGCGACGATCTCATGCACCGGGTCGTCGAAGAAACATCCGATCCCAGTGGCCCGCACCCCCGCAGCTTCCGCTTCCAAATACAGCACATGTCCCAGTAACCCCGACTCCCAGAATAGACGTGGGTACCACCAGGCTCCTCTTTCTCGCAAGCGCCCTTCGAACTCGGCCAGCATGCCGAACGAGAAGGCGCTGTCGCCTGCAATATCTTGGTGACAACTCACTTGCACTGCCAGTTTCTTTGCATCCCCTTCAAGTAGCCAATAGAGCGGCAGATCCTCCTGGCACCCTGGCGTCGGAGTCCAGCTTAGCTCTGAATTCATGGATTGCTGGATGAATGACAGCTTCTGTGGATCACGAATCAGAAAGTAGAGCCCTGGCGTGAGGCCTTCGACACGATGCACAAATATCAAAAGGTGAATCGCCGGCTCGTAAGGCCAAACATCCCACGGCATCGGTCGATCCAATTGCGGCCGATCCGAACGAGGCATTACCAGCTGCATCATGCGAAAGAAGGTCGCCGCTGAGATTGACGTCTTCCCGTCGAACGACACCGCACTCCGGCGTTGGCGAATGATCTGGCCCGCCAAAAACCCGTGAGGCGTAAGGGGTAAGGGGTGAGGGGTCTCCTGAACATGGGAATCTTGCAGTGAAACGGTCAATTGCTGAGGCTGCGTTTTCCAGGAAGCCTCCGCCACCTCATCAATGATGTCCCAATGCACGCCGTGATCACGACTCAAGCAATTAGCCTTTCCATGCCAGGTGCATTCAGCGAGCTTCTTCACCACATTTGGATCGAGAAACAGTGGAATCTCTCCCTGCCCACCCCTTACCCCTAACGCTTCACGCCTCACGTCTTCGACAGGCCAAATTACAGCTAGACAGTCAGGATGTTCTGGCTCGACGCCTTGAAAGTCGTCCGTGCGATCGCTACCCAGCAACATCGCAGTGGTATATTGCGATAGGCCATCCAGCAACACCATGTTCCAGCCCAGCGTCGCCGTGGCAATCCGCGCTGAACCGATCGCATGGCCGACATCATGGTTGCAGTACCGGAACGCTCGCTCGCCATACTTCCAAGCTTCTCGCCAATGGACCGAAGACAGGCCGAAAAGAAATGCGCCGGAAGGAAAGGGAGCCAGCAG
>JANNXZ010000335.1:0-4840 GCA_031409835.1 Nitrospirota bacterium | reverse complement strand
GAGTTGATCGGCCACGGCGAGTGCATTATGGGGCTGACCGACAGTTACCCAGACCGTTACGAGTTCATTTCGTCGGACCTCTTGCGCGGGATCGAGGAAGCCTGCAACCGCTGGCGCTGGCGCTTGCACGGGGAGGGCCAGCGTTTGTCGCACGTGCATGGAGATTTTCATCCCTGGAATGTCTTGTTCCGGAAAGGAACGGATTTTTCAGTGCTCGACCGGTCACGAGGGGAGTGGGGGGAACCGGCGGACGACGTGACCTCGATGACGATCAACTATCTGTTTTTCTCACTCTGTCGCTGGGGCACCTTGAAGGGGCCGCTGGAAGTGCTGTTCCGGCTCTTTTGGGACAGCTATGTGGAGGCCAGTCACGATCATGCGGTCACAGAGTCGGCTGCCCCCTTCTTTGCGTTTCGAGGGTTAGTTTTGGCGAGTCCTGTCTGGTATCCCAAACTGCCGATCGAGGTGCGTCGGACCATCTTCCGATTTGTCGAACATGTGCTGGATGAGCCGCGTTTCGATCCGTCTCGCGTGAACGAGTATTGTCGGAAGTGAATGCAGTGAGTGATCGGTGATGAGTGAATACGATGAAAGAGCCATCCATTTCTGATCACTCATCACCCATCACTCATCACGGATTGGCTTTCGCCATTTGGATTACCGGCCTGCCGGCTTCGGGCAAGAGTACAATTGTCTCTGCCCTGAAGCCTCTGCTCGAAGGGCTTGGGTTAGCGGTCGAGGTGTTGGAATCCGATGAGGTGCGGAGGGTCATCACGCCGATACCGACCTACTCAGAAGCGGAGAGGGATCTCTTTTACCGTTCGTTGGCATTCACCGGACAGAGGCTCGTGGCACACGGTGTAACCGTGGTCTTCGATGCGACGGCAAGTCGCCGGGCCTATCGGGACTTTGCGAGGTCCGCGATCCCTCGTTTCATCGAGGTCGCCGTGGAATGTCCCCTCACAACCTGCATGGAGCGAGACCGGAAAGGGACCTATCGAAAGGGCCAGTTGGGCGAATCGCTTACAGTCCCTGGGCTTCAATCTTCCTACGAAGCGCCGATCAATCCGGATCTCCGAATCGACAGCACCACCACTCCATCAGGCGAGGCGGCACGCCAGATCTTGGACCTGGTCAAAGCGAAATTCTTTTAGCAGGATGCTCAAAAAGGCTGTCCAGCAAGGCCGCAGCCGAAGAAAGCACCGGAGGCGCGGCTCGGCGCGCCAGGGTCGGGCAGGTGAGAAGAGGGACTTTTTCAGCATCCTGCCGTCTGCTTCATGAGTGAAACGCGAGCATCGGGCATGGCATCTGGTGCAACACGGCATGAGACACGCTGCCGAGCACGAAGCGGGTGATGCCCTGCCGGCCCCTTGTGCCCATTACAATCAGATCCGATCGCAGGGTGGTCGCTTGTTGCAGGATCATGGTAGACGGTGTTCCGACCAGGGCGACTCCATGGGCTTGATACCCTATGGCTCGTAGACGTTCTGCCACACCCTCGATGTACTCGGTTTGTTTCTCCAGCATCTCGGTGGCGGCGGCTTCGGAGGCAGCACCGCTCGGCCATGGAGATTCTGTCCAAGGCAAGACCGTCATCAGCGTCAACTCAACCCCCTCGTGAAACGGTTTGAGTTGGAGAAAACGAATCGCGGCTTCCGCGTCGGATGGGCCTTCGAGAGGCAGCAAGATCTGTTTCATCGCCTTGACCGGGCCGTTCACGATCAACGTGGCGCAAGGGGCCAGGGTGAGGATGCGGTGCGACACGCTACCGAGCAGCCGCTCCTTGATGGGGCCAAGACCCCGTGCTCCCATCACGATGAGATCGGTTTTCTGCTCCTCAGCCATCGACAGGATCACTTCAGCCGGAGATCCCATTTGAAGGTGTTTCGTCGTGGGGCCTGCGTGCAGGGGGAGAAGGGACTGAACCCGATCGAGCAGCCGCTCGCCGTCTTCCTTCATGCTCTGCTCAAGGGCCTTATAAATCTCCTCCGCCGCTTCCGGTATCATCGTGGGGTACGCCGGCCTCGGGACCTTCAACGCGTGAAGCAGGGTGAGTTGTTCAGCCCTAGCCATGTATTTCATGACGTGAACGGCCTCATAGGAATTATCCGATCCGTCAACCGCGAGTATAGTTTTCATAAAGCACGCTCCTTTGTTTGTGCACCTGTACTCTCGTACTTGGCAGGATGAACGTGTTGCTGAAACCAGGCGAGAGCATGCTCTGCAACCTGTTCAAGTGTGCCAGGCCCCTCGAAGAGATGTGACGCGCACATGTCCGTCGATGATGCCATCATTGCCCTCTCGAACATCCCCTTGCGTTCACAAGATCAGCGTGGCGATTCCCAGATACACCGTCACACTGAGAATATCTTGCACGACAGTGGCCACCGGACCGCTCGCGAGCGCGGGATCGACGCCTACTCGGCTTAGGCCAATCGGCAACAGGCTGGCGACGAGCGTCGCGATCATGGTGGTCAAGGCGAGCGTGAGCGCCAGCGTCAAGGCGACGGATCTCGTTCCGCCCCAGGCCAGCAAGCAGGCTCCGGCGGACAGTCCCACAATACCGCCGATGAGGAGACCGACCGTGCCTTCCCGTAACAATTGGGTGCCCAACGGCACCTTCCCGTAGGCCAACGCACGGACGAGAATCGTTTCGGTTTGAGTCCCGACGGCGTCGGCCATATACACGACCAGCGGTAGAAAGAAGGCCAAGACGATGTTGTCTTTCAGCGGGGCTTCGAACAACGATGCGACACCACTGGCCAAGAACCCTCCCACCAACCCGATCAAGAGCCAGGGCACACGTGCCCGAACGATCTGAGCAATGCCTCCCACCTCCGGCGGGGCTGGGTGGAAGGCTGCAAGACCTCCCATCCGCAGAATGTCGTCCACATGTTCTTCATGCAGCAGCGCCAGCAGCCGCCCGATAGGGATGGCGCCCATGAATCTACCGGACTCGTCGAGCACTGCCACATCGGCATCGTGTCGCTCGACGGCGAGCAGGGCCACGGTTTCCGCATTGTCACCGGATCGGACGATCAATGGCGGATCGCCGTGTAATGCATCCAGCCGTGTATCCAGAGGAGCCACGAGCAGCCGCTCAATGGGAACCTGGCCGACGAGCTGGGATTGCGCGTCGAGCAAATAGATATGACCGGCTTCGTCCCATGATCGGCTCCGCAATGCTGCCACCGTCTCCGCGACCCCGGCACTCGGGTGGGCCTGCGGTACAGCCGCCGTCGTCAGATCTGCTGCGGTAGCCATGGGCACTGGTTCCTACCCCGCATGATTCTGGAAGCATCGTTCGTGAAGCGACAGTAACCGTCATGAATAATGCGAGCTAATGACATTCGGTCGGACAGAACAAGATGTAGCGTTCGACCGCGAGCCCTAGCAGCACTGCCCCTAAGCGTAGCCATTGATTTCGTGTCATGTGCCGGCACGATCTTTCTCATCGCAACGTCTTCAGCAAGTCCAATGCCGTTGTCTGCACAGGCGGGTGAGGCGTGAAGGGTGAGGGGTAAGGGGTGAAGAGCAAAGACATTTGCCCGATCGGTCCCCTCACCCCTCACCCCTCACTCCTCACGTCTTCTGTGGCCTTCTGCTACAGCAGAGAAAGTCGAGCTGTAGCAGGACACCCCTGCTCAAAACTCAAAGAGCTGATGGCAGATGGCGCATGGTCTGACAAGAAAGACAAAGCCGTTGTTTCCACTAAGCCTTCAGCCTTCAGCCTTCAGCCTAGATCGGATGGCACCGGCCTTGCTGATGACGGGAATGAGTCAATCCTTTGGGAGGTCATATGGCTGAATCGCTCTTCACGAAGATCCTTGTGCCGGTAGATTTTTCTCCTTGTTCGAAAGAAGCGTTCCGCGTCGCGCTGACCCTCGCCCGGACATTTCAAGCCGAACTGCTGTTGTTGCATGTGATCGACACGAGTGCCCTGGCGACCTTCAATCAGCTGGGGTTATTGGCAGTGCCCTCAGACGCACAGGGCCAGAAGCGGCGGCTGCGTCATCATGCGCGACTCAATGTGCGGCGATTGCTCGAATCAGAGCCGACCAAGGGCGTGACCGTGACGCGAATCGTATTGGAGGGCGGCCCGTTTGTGGAAATCGCGAAGACGGCTCGGATGGAAAAAGTGGATCTTGTGGTGATGGGGAGTTATGGCGGGCGCTCAGGTAACGTGGACAAGATCTTTTTCGGCAGTACGGCAGAAAAGGTGGTGCGGACCGCGGGCTGTCGGGTGTTGACTGTTCCGCTGCCACCAGCCCGCGTTGCTCGTGAAACGTGAAACGTCAAACGCAAAAGGTCTCGGAGGGAAAATATCCTCCAGTCACACGTTTCACTTTTCATGTCTTACCTTTTACGGTTCTTGAGAAGGAGGGTTATATGAACAAGAAGATGCAGTGGGGATGGGTGCTTGTGCTTGCCGTCACGTTCGGGTTCTGGTGGGAGGCGGCGGGGCCGGTCTTCTCGCAGTCGGAGCAAGTCGTCGAGGTCACGATCAAGGATTTCAAGTTCGTGACGAAGCAGGGGGTTCTCCGCCTTGGATTTCCTACAGTGATTAAGGTCAGAAACGAGGATGCCGAACGGCACGATTTTGGCTCGACTATGTTCGAGGGCCTTCCGACTCAGATCGAGAAAGACGGGGTGATCGTCTATGGTCGAGGCCTGGGCGGAGCATTTCTCGATCCCAAACGGGATGCGACTATTCGGTTCAACATGTCGCGGCCTGGCCGGCATGAGTTCCGGTGCTCGATCCATCCGAACATGACTGGTGAGCTGCTTCTGCTCAGCGCGGAGGCGGTGTAAGCAAGCGGGCTGCTGAAAAAGTCCGCCA
>JANNXZ010000334.1:0-11112 GCA_031409835.1 Nitrospirota bacterium | reverse complement strand
AGATAGCAAGTTACCTTGTCCGGTGTATATTGCCCATGATCTGTCTAGTTCTTCCTTCCGAGTCTTTCCGCCGCGCGTCCGGTGAATAGGCCGGAAGCAGCGTGATGCCCAGTTGTTGCAACGCGTGATGCCCCCTGGGTCAGCCGGGTCGTATCGACCGTGCCCTCCGCCCCCTCGGTGGCATAGCGGCCACTCCAGCGGCGAACGGTCCGCTCGGTAATCTCTAAGAGCTCTGCGGCTTCTGCCATCGTGAGTGTCCGTCGTTGTCGCCGCTCATACAACGCTTCGAATCGCAGCGGTCTCACTTCCTGTCGTACGGTCGCCCGTGTCATCGTGGCCCTCCTTGAGGGCGCACCCTCAACCGGACAGATCACGTGCTATCTACAGTGAAAAGTTTTCCGATTGACTATTTATTATATGTCCATTAGTCTAGATATATGGATATTAATGAAGCTCTCGCCGCTTTCGATACGCTATCGCAGGACACTCGCCTGCGGGTTTTTCGTTTGCTGGTCGAGTATGGCTCTGCGGGTGCACCGGCCGGTACGCTAAGCGAGTCCCTACATATTCCTCATAATACGTTGTCGTTTCATCTGTCGCACATGAGCCACGCGGGTCTTGTCGTGTCGCGACGGGACGGAAGGTCGATTATCTACTGTGCCAATTTCGAGTTTTTTTCAGGGCTGATCCGCTACATGGTTAAAGATTGCTGCCGCGTCGAATTTGCTAGCATCCGCGACGACAAAAAGCGGAAATGCTCGATCATTGAACTCTCACACTGTTGCGAACCACAGGAGAAAATATCATGAAACGTTTTCATATCCATATTGGGGTTGAACAACTCGATGAATCCATCCGCTTCTATAGTGCTCTGTTCGGCGCGGAGCCGGTGAAAAGGAAAACTGACTATGCCAAATGGTTGCTGGAAGACCCGCGCGTGAACTTCGCGATATCTACGCGCGCGAAGAAGAACGGTATCGATCACCTTGGTATTCAGGTCGAGGAAGAGAGCGAACTGACAGAGTTGCGTGAACGCCTCAAAGTTGGGGACATGGCCGTGGTCGAGGAAGGCGAAACCGTCTGCTGTTATGCCCGGTCGGACAAATCCTGGATACAAGATCCCGCCGGGATTCCGTGGGAAGCCTACCGGATGATGGAGGATGCCCAGCTATTCTCCAGCCAACCCGATCAGGCCGAAAGAGCCTGCTGCACGCCGGAAACGATGGGAGAGCCTGATTGCTGTGCTCCTTCCCAAAAAACTGCCGGATGCTGTGGCTGATGAAGTCCGATGCGTTCAAAGTACTGGTCCTGTGCACGGGTAATTCCTGCCGCTCCGTGATGGCTGAAGCGTTGATCAATGATCTCGGACGTGGCCGGTATCAGGCATGGAGTGCCGGAAGTGTTCCAGTGGGATCTGTTCACCCGAAATCTATCGAGACGATAAGACGGCATAGGATTGATCCCGGTCAGCCACGCAGCAAGTCGTGGAATGAGTTTGCGGAACAGTCCTTCGATTTGGTGATCACGGTCTGTGATCAGGCTGCGGGCGAAAGTTGTCCGCTATTCCCCGGAACCCCCAAGAAGCTGCATTGGAGTACGCCTGACCCAGCCAAAGTCACTGGATTAGCTAGCGACATAGACGCGGCTTTCGACCAGGCTTTTTTCATGCTCAAGAACCACGTTGAGAATTTGATAAATTGACCGCCTGCTCCTGTCCCTTGGAAGAGACGCCCCTGGAAGACTGGAGGCTTCTCCTTTGCTCCACAGGTTCTTTTTACCTTCTAGCCTGAACCGAGTAGTATTCCCCTTCGCAAATGGATGCCTACCGTCCCATCGGCACACAAGTGAACATCCGTCCACCCCGCAGGAGTATGGGTTGACAGTGGGATGCATCCAACGGTACAAAATACCCACAAGAACCTGTCTTTTCGTTTGTTGGCTCATCGTGCTGGAGTCGGCTCCTGCATACCCCACCTTGCGAGAGTGGCGGAACTGGCAGACGCGCGAGACTTAGGATCTCGTGGGTAACCGTGGGGGTTCAAGTCCCCCCTCTCGCACCAGATCACGGACGGGTAGCCGACAACGGCTTGGCAGTCAGCGCAAGGCTTCTTACAAGAAACAAGGGCGCATACCAGCTATGAAAATGGAAATGACTGAACTAGGGCCGATGAAACGAGCCCTCAAAATTGAGGTGCCGGCAGAGGAAGTCACGCAACGGATTACTCGTGCCTATGTTGAGCTGAACCGACAGGTCAACATCCCTGGATTTCGCCCCGGCAAGGTACCCTTGGCTCTGCTGGAAAAACGCTATGCCAAATCCGTGGAAGAGGATGTGATCCGAGCCCTGGTTCCGGACTTCTACGAGAAGGCTGTCCGCCAAGCAGGAGTGGTGCCGGTCCATGTTGAAATTCCCCCGCTGGACCGTGTGAAGATTAAGAAGAACGAACCGTTTACGTTTACCGCGACTGTCGAAATCAGACCGAATATCGAGTTGCGGGACTATAAAGCGCCAAGTCCGATCTCGCTCAAACCCGACAAGCGCACCGTCACCGACGAACAACTCGACCGGGGCCTTGAGGTCTTGCGCGAACAACAGGCTCGCCTGGAAGCCACAGCTCCTGGCCACGCCATTGTGGACGGGGATTATATTGTGCTGGATGTGCACGGCACGCTCGATGGAGTACCGCTGGAAGGGACGAAGAAAGAAGGTCAGCTCCACAAGGTCGGATCACACGCGTCTGTCCTGGGCTTGGAAATCGATCCTCATGTCGGGGGTAAGAAAGAAGGCGACGCGCTCGAAATTTCCCAACCGTACCCAGCCGGCCACCCCGACCCTCGCGTTGCCGGTAAGACCGTCGTGTTTACGCTGACGATCAAATCCGTCAAGGAAAAGAAATTGCCGGCCCTGGACGATGAATTTGCCAAAGATTGTGGTCCTTACACCTCGCTCCAGGAAATCAAAGACAAACTGCGAGAGGGGATGGAGCAGGGGCTGAAGCGAGAGATCGAAGATATGTATAAGGACACGATCGTGAAACGGCTCATGGACACCCACCACTTCGACCTCCCGGAAACCCTCGTAGATCGTGAGCTGGAGGCCATCGTCCGCCAGCACATGCAGCAGCAACAACAACGGAAGGGTGGTGCCCAGGAATCGCCTGGCACGGAGGAACTCGCAAGCCTTCGCCAAGAACATCGGGACGAAGCGGCGCGCCGCGTGAAGGTGAGCCTCGTGTTAGAAACGATCGCCGAGAAAGAGGGGCTGACGGTCACGCAGGACGATTTCAACGCCGAAATCATGAGGCTGGCGTCGGAGCTCAAAATGCCGGCTGCAGATCTCGTCAAGATGATCAAGTCCGGAGGACAAGAATCCATCGATGATTTACGCACCAGGATTTTGGTGGATAAAGCCTTGGATTTCGTATACCGCAATGCGGTGATTCAGGGATAGCGTCGAGTAAAGCGAGAACGAAACTGGCGGGCTTTTTCAGCATCCCGCTAATCGGAAAGGAACGACCTGCATGCTAGTTCCCATTGTTATCGAAACAACCAACCGAGGCGAACGCGCCTACGACATTTACTCTCGGCTTCTGAAAGACCGGATCATCTTCCTCGGTGCGCCGATCGACGATATCTTTGCCAACCTGATTATTGCCCAGCTCTTGTTTCTCGAAGCAGAAGACCCTGAAAAAGACATCAATCTCTACGTCAATTCACCCGGGGGAAGCGTCACGGCGGGATTGGGCATTTACGACACCATGCAGTATGTGAAACCTCCGATCAACACCATCTGCCTAGGCCAGGCCGCCAGCATGGGAGCTTTTTTGCTCACTGCCGGAACCAAAGGGAAGCGATTCGCCTTGCCGAACGCGAGGGTCATGATTCACCAACCCATGGGTGGGTTTCAGGGGCAAGCGACTGAAATCGACATTCATGCCAGAGAGATCTTGAAAATCCGTGAACGGCTCAATGAAATCATGGCTAAACATACTGGCCAGCCGCTGGAGAAGATAGCCCTGGATACTGAACGGGATTACTTCCTGTCGGCAGAAGAAGCCAAGCGGTACGGTCTCATCGACGAAGTCATCACCAGGCCACCGAAGCTCCTCAAGGCTGTCAGTGGCGACGCAGGAAAAGACGCGGCCAAGGACAAGTAACAAGGGAGGATGCATGGCGAAGCCGGATAAGATGGATCGACATCTCCGCTGCTCGTTCTGTGGAAAGAGCCGCGACGAAGTCCGCAAATTGATTGCTGGGCCCACGGTCTACATCTGCGACGAGTGTGTCACCCTCTGTAACGACATCATTGCCGAGGATTGGGAAGAAGCCAAAGAAGAAATTTCGTCGAAACTCAAAAAGCCGGTGGAAATTAAACACCACCTGGATCAATACGTCGTGGGACAGGAACGGGCCAAGAAAGTTCTCGCGGTGGCCGTTCATAACCACTACAAACGAATCTCGTCCAAAGATAAAGACGTTGACGACGTGCAACTCCAGAAGGGCAACATCCTCATGCTGGGGCCCACAGGCACGGGGAAAACGCTGTTGGCCCAGACCCTCGCGAAGTACTTGGACGTCCCTTTCACGCTGGCCGATGCGACCACACTCACCGAGGCAGGGTACGTCGGAGAAGATGTGGAAAACATCATCCTCAAGCTCCTGCAAGCCGCGGACTACGATGTGGAACGGGCCGAGCGCGGCATTGTCTACATTGATGAAATCGACAAGATCAGCCGTAAGAGCGACAGTCCGTCCATCACCCGCGACGTGTCTGGCGAAGGGGTACAACAGGCGCTACTCAAGCTCATCGAGGGGACCGTCGCCAACGTGCCGCCTCAAGGTGGGCGCAAGCATCCGCACCAAGAGTTTATTCAAATCAATACGAGCAACATTCTGTTCATCTGCGGCGGAGCGTTCGTCGGGCTCGAGCAAATTATCGAGCAACGCCTGAATCGGAAGGCGATGGGATTCGGAGCCGAAGTTCGCGGACGGAGCGAAATACGACTGGGTGAATTATTCGCGAAAGTTCAGCCGGAAGATTTTCTCAAGTATGGCTTGATTCCGGAGTTCGTCGGTCGGCTGCCGGTCGTCTCTACCTTGGATGAGCTGGATGAACGCGCCCTCATTCGAATCTTGACCGAGCCGAGAAACGCGCTCACAAAGCAGTATGAGAAATTGCTTTCATTTGAGAAGGTGAAGCTCAAGTTCACGGACGGCGCGCTCGGGGCGATTGCACGGAAAGCCTTTCACCAGAAAACCGGTGCGCGAGGATTGCGTGCCATCCTCGAGGATGTGATGTTGGACGTGATGTACGATGCCCCTTCACAGAAGCAGATTAAGGAAGTCCTCATCACCGAAGATGCCATCCTCGGCAAGCACGCTCCCATTCGAATCTTCGAGGAAGACAAGGATGTAAAGACAGCGTAGGTCGTTATAGGATAGAGCGTTTCCCCTCCCAGTAGGGTCTGCCAGGAATCCGCCAGGCCAGAATCATTCTGGCTGGCTGTTCCGTCACATCTTCCCTTTTCAAATACTCTCTGCTCCCTCTTCCTTTCCAGCCTGTAGCGACGTTTACGACTCTACGCTTTTCCTCGACAAGATGAAACGCTGCGCTATACTTGCGGTACAGATTGAACGTGGAGGATGTGTGAAATATCCCGTGTCTTCAAGCCTTCGACATAAAGGGAAAGCCCTCGACCTTGATGCAAACCGTGAAGTGATCACCCTATTCGGGATCAACGGCGAACCCATGGGCAACCTGTCATGGGACTTCATCATCGACCAGATTCTGGCCTATCGTAAACCCCAGGCGAGCCGAGAAATCAGGAATGAGCCGCGCGTGACAATCACATTTGGCGTCAAGTACATCACCCCGGAAGGCCAGCAGTTTGAAAGTCGCGCAAGCGGCATTGGCGGAGGCGGGCTCTTTATCGAAAGCCTGAGCACTCTAGCGGTCGGCACCAAGCTTGCCCTTGAATTTTCACTGCCAGATCAGCCGTCAGAGTGGTTGCCGGCGAAGGGTCTCGTCGCGTGGGTGTGTCCTAAGGCAGACCAATATACGTTTAGCGCTGGTATGGGAGTGCGCTTTACGGAGATTAACCCCGATATCCGTAACCGTGTGCTCGAACTGGTGAAGTCTCTCCAGCCCACCGGGCAGCCAGCCTAGTGAATATCCATCTGCCACTGAATCGTCCGGCCTTCAATACCAGGACATAACCATGAAGCTTTCTGTGATCATGACGGAAGGGCACGAGGGCAAAGTCCTCACGGTGGATGCCGATCAGGAAGTGGTCACGCTTCATAGTGCCACGGGAGAATTGCTCGGCACTCTGTCGTGGGGAGCGGTCATTGAACAGATTCTTGCCAGCGACGACGATGTACGATTCGCCCATGCGCGCTCTCACCCGAGAGCCCCGCTCGCCGTGAAGGTTCGTTACACGACCCCGGAAGGCAGACAGGTTGACAGCTTAACCGGCGGCATTGGCGCAGGCGGGTTGTTCATCGAAAGCAGCGCCCCGCTGGCTCCTGGGACCGAGCTTTCCGTTGAGTTTGCACTGCCCGATCGTCCGTGGGAAAAACACAAGGCCAAAGCAAAGGTCGCTTGGACCCGCAACAAACCTGAACGGCATCTGCTTTTCCCTGGCATGGGCGTCCAATTTACCAACATCGATGAAAAAGCCCGCAAAGATCTTATCGAACTCGTCGATGCGTTGAATCGTTCCCGCCTCACGACCTAAGTTCCCCGTTTCGCCCAGCGCCGCACCCCACTATCTGAATCCTTGGCGATAGTCGTATCGAGTGCTGCCCTTGCCTCAGGGTCGCTGAGCATTCCAAGACGATAGGCCGCTTCTGCTCTCACCCCAGGCGAGGGATCTTCAGCCAAACGCTCTCTGAGCCAAGGGGAGGCCGCGGCTCCGCCCCATTCACCCACCACCGCCACGATTCCCTGACGAACCTCCGTATCGGGATCACGCCCTGCTGTGACGAGGGCAGAAACCCATTGGCTTGAGTCGGTTTGTAGCAACGCCCGCACCGCCGCCCTTCTAATCGTGGCATCCGAAGATCGCAGTAAGCCTATGACAGGCTCCAACAATCGAGAATCTGGTTCTATGACGCCGATCGCCACGACTGCCGCCTGCCGGACCGATTCAACAGGATCCTTCAGCGCCTGTGTCAACAGAACCACCACTCCATCGGTAGCTGCGGGCTTCAAGCGTCCTATAGCCAGCACCGACGCTTCACGGACTATTGCGGCAGGATCGTGAATGAGGGGAAGAATGGAGTCCATGGTTCGTGCGTCGCCGATCTTGCCCAGAGATTCTGCAGCCATCCGCCGTATCTCTGGTGCCTCATCGCGGAGCAACTCCAGCAATGACGAGACCGTGCGCTCTCTCGATAATGGTGGAGAATCCTGGACACAACCAGCGAGGCAGAGGATTGAGAGAAGAACCGCGCCCCAGCTCACGCTTGCCTAGGAGGCTCTTCGTGCAAAGCAGGCAGGTCTTTGGCTGCTTCGATGGATTGCAGGAATTCCTTCTGGGCAGAATCCATCTCGGCTTGAATTGTCCGGATCTCGGGATCGACTGAATTGCGGACATCGGCAACGGCCTGCTTGAACGTCCGCAACGCATCTCCGAGTCCTTCTCCCAAACTCTGCATATCCCCAGGGGACATGCCGGCTGGTTGCGCAGCCTTCGCCTTTATCGCCGCCTGCTGCGCCTGCACGCGGGCTACGGCGTCTTTGTTGACAATGGCCGACGGGCGTTTCACTGCTGGTTGTGCCTGGGCGCTTGCAGGAAGCGGCGGGTACTGCGCCCGTGGCACTGGCGTAGGGGCAGCTGCGCGTTCTTCCATCGTGGGAGGCTGCTGGCCATGCCCCGTCGATTGTGCTGAGACTGACCGGGTTACCGTGGAGGTCATTGGCCGAGCTGGTTGTGGCGAAGCAGCCATATTGTGCATCAAGGAAGCAGTGGTCCCGGGAGTCAGTTCCGGCCCAGGCGTATAGGGTGCCGTGGGCTTCGGAGCGGCAGGGGCCTGTCCTGGCGTTATCGCCGGTGCTGGTGCAGCCTGAAGTGTTGATTGGGCCTGCATGGGTGCCGGTTGATTCGCTTCAGGCGGTGCTGCATCCGGCGTGGGGATATCGTTGACTTCTTTCTTGAACCCTCTGAGTGCTTTGCCGATCCCTTCACCGATTTGTGGAAGTTTTCCCGCTCCGAAAATGATGAGAACAATGACGAGGATAATGATGAGTTCTGAGATCCCCATGGTACCGAACATGGCGTAATTCCTTTTACCCTAGCCCCAGCCAATCGATGTCGATCTAGCTTCTTAATAATTGAAACTCTATAGGTCACTAGGAGGCACTGTCAAGGAAGGGGCTGGGCTAGCAAATGGAGACGATCTCGCTCTGCAACGGCAACCCGAATACCAACGCCTCACGCTCAGCGAGGTACACGTCCAGTTCGCTTCTGATCCCAAACTCGCCGGGCAGGTAGATTCCCGGCTCAATAGAGAAACAGGTCCTCGGCATCAGACGGCGGGTGTCCTGCGTTTCCAAGCCATCGATGTTGGCTCCGTTACCATGAACTTCTTCGCCGATCGAATGGCCCGTGCGATGGACGAACTGATCGCCATAGCCGCTATGCTGGATGACCTGCCGACAGGCGCTGTCGACTTCCCAGCCGAATGGGTGGCGGCCGGCAGCTGTTTCTGTCCGGACGAAGGCCAAAGCCGCGTCCCGTCCCTGCCGGACCAAGTCAAAAATCTCTCGGTGCTTCACTGGGACGGTCCGGCCGACATAGCCGGTCCAGGTGATATCGGCGTAGACCGAACCGGCCTCTGCTTGTTTGGCCCAGAGATCGATTAAGAGCAACGCATCGCGGGTGACGTCGGCTGACCCTGTCTTTGCCGGACCATAATGGGGATCAGCGCTGTGGGCATTGACGGCGGCGATCGGCGCGCTCGACGTGACCATCCCGGCCTCGCGTATACGAGCCAGGATAAACTGCTGCACTCCATATTCCGTGAGGCTTCGCCCTTGCGTGATCGTCTTATGCACATGGCTGAACGTTTCGTCGACAATGCGTCGTAGCGCCGCGGCGGCAAACTGATGCGATTCGAGTTGACGATCCGTCCAGCGCGCTTCAAACGTCTGAATCAAATCCGCCGAACTCACCACCTCGACATCGTAACTTCTGATCAACTCGATCGTACCGGCATCCACGCGCGACACATAGGGAACTGCATTCAGCGGGGAATACTGCATCGCGACACGGATGCCACCGGCGAGCAGGCGTGCAAGGATCTGTCGTTGCTGCTCCCACGACACATAGTAGTCGGCCTGTCCAGGCAATGGATCCAACACATGCGGTTCGATGCGATGCAGCAGCTTGACGGGAACCCCCTGCGCTGGAATCCAGTAGTACCATCGCCTGGTGACATGAACGGTAGGATCGATTCGGAGTATGCGATAGGCGAGGGGGTCGCTCCCGCGGAAATCGTAGAAGAGCCAGCCGTCGATTTCGGCATCGCGCAGTGCCTGTTGAATGTCGCTGACACGCTGATCGATGGCCGTGGTCATGGTAGCGGGCATCTTATCGTCGCGCTGCCAAAGCCGTCAATGTGGCGGCCATTGAGATCGGTGGTCATGCTACAATGCGCGCCATGGCCATTGAGCATGCACCGGAGTCCTCCCAGTTCCGCGTGACCCTGTTTGTCGGACCACAGCCAGTGGAGGGAAGACCCTTCACTTCCTCCTGTGTTTTTAATGTCAAGAAGCGAAGTTGGAAGGGCGGAATCCAGGTCGCCGTCGTTGTCACCCAGGGTCAGATCGACTGGTTCAGCACCGCCGTCGATTTTCCCAGCTGGTTAGCTCTGGCCCTAGTCGATCTCACAGATGAAGATCGTCTTTCTCATCAGGAGCGAGCCCGCGAGTTGTTTATTGAAGCAGTCTGTCGGTGCAAGCTGGACTTGGCGTTGCTATCCGGCATCGCTCAAGAAAATCAATGTCTGGCAGACGACACGGAAATCACTGAAACCCGAGACGCCGTCATGAAGCGGACGAACTTCATCACGTCGTACGTAGCCTCTGAACTGGATCTCGTACCGAGGGACGTAACCGCTCCATAAGATACTCTAGGAGGGCTCGGCAGGGGGTTTGCATTCAGAGTCGAATTTGTTATAACCGCACTACTACTGAATTGTGGAAGGGTGCCCTGGAATCAACCAGGCCAATCGGCTTTTGCTCAGCCGAAGTAAGAAGGAGGATCTGTGAACACATCATCATCTTCATTGAATCGCCCCAAAAAGACGTCCAGCTTCAAATTGGCTCTGGTCTTTCTGCTCCTGGCCCTCTGCACCGTCACTATGGCGCCGGCGGCATGGAGTCAAACAAGTGCGAGCTCCCCATCGAGTGTAAGCACCGAGGGCGGAGACACATCGAGCGCGGGCATGCAGGTCGCTGCTGGTGCCTCCACCCTGTTGTATTTTCCACTGAAAGCGGTATTTGCCATCAGTGGCGGCATCGTCGGTGGACTTGCCTATGCGTTTTCCGGCGGGAATGAACAGGTGGCCAAGAGCATTTGGACCACGAGCCTCTATGGCACCTACATCATTACCCCCGATCACCTACAAGGCAATCGGCCCATTCGCTTTCTGGGGGTCGCGGATTCGAATGATGCATCGATATCAGCCCCTGCTCCGGAGCCCATCCGCTAGCCGATGAAACCGATCATCGGCGTCACGCCAGACTTCAATGCCGGTGATCGGAAGGAATGGGGTGGGCGCGAGCCCACCTTTTTTTTGAACGCACGTTACATTCGCGCCATCGAAGAACTCGGTGGCATCCCGCTAGTGCTTCCGCTCCACGCAGATCGGGCGACGAGACGCCAACTCTTACAACAGCTCGATGGCCTGCTCCTGACCGGAAGTGGGCCGGACCTTCCACCGTCGCTCTACGGTGAACGGCAACGGTATCCCTTCAGAACCGTAAGCGAACGCCGCAGGAACTTCGAGCTGGACATTGTCCACCTGGCACAACAGGCCGACCTCCCGCTGCTCGGCATCTGCGGAGGCATGCAGGCCATGAATGTCGCCTTCGGTGGCAGTCTGATT
>JANNXZ010000333.1:0-8979 GCA_031409835.1 Nitrospirota bacterium | reverse complement strand
GGCAGATGTGGATGCGACCTCGAATAGAACATTTGTTCCCGGCATCAAGAGCCAAGTGTTGAGTCTAGGAGCCGAACAGACCATTTTCTCCGAATTCCTGTCATTCCGCCTCGGCGCCTTCAAGAATATGAAGGATGCCGGAACACCCTTTACCCCTACTGCAGGATTGGGCCTGCGGTTCTTTGCCTTTCGTATGGATGTCGGAGGTGGGTATGATTTTCGTGAAAAAGGCGCGCTGATATCGGGCTCTCTCTCTTTGACCTTCTAATGGTATACTGAAACCATGTTGAAACTTCGTTACATGCGATATGGCATCTTCCTCTGTCTCCTTCCTCTCCTCGTCGTTGGCTGTGGTGGCTTACAGGAAGTGTGGGAAGGTCCAGGAGCAAAAATGTTCCGGCCTCAAGCCATTGCGGTGCTTCCCCCCATGGCCAGCCAATACGACAACGCGCGCGAGGATATTCAAGAAGTCTTGTCCGGCGCCCTGAACAGGACTGCCAATATCGAGCGTGTGGTGTCTCCTGAAAATGTGACGGATATCTTCCAAGCTTCGAAGGAAGCGTTCGATGCGCTGGTATTTTACTTCTCACGTCTGGAGATGACGGGTCAGTCCGACAAGGATTCCGCTGTGAAGTTGGGCAAGGCGCTGAACGTGGACTCGTTCTTAGTCGTACGGGTGAATTCATGGGAATACATGCGCAAGGAAGGCGACAATGTCGGTCGAGTCGGTCTGAGCCTCCGTCTGGTCGATGCCACAACCGGCACCACCGTGTGGAAGGCGCGACATGAACGGTCGAGCAGCTATATGTTCTACCGGCCGAACTTAAAGGATATCGCGAAAGAGCTGGCAGCTGAGATGATTAGAGCCATGCCGCCCCAAGTCAAACAATAGTCCCCGCCTTGGCTCTTGTTCATTTGGTCTATTTGGTTTGTCTGGTTCATCTGGTTAGGTTCGTTCAACCAAACACACAAGACAGACCGCACACGCAGAATTTTTCAGCATCCTGCTAGCGGGTTTTTGGCTGAGCCGCTCGTATGGCATTTTTCAATGAGCGGACAAATTCCGCCACGTGCTTCACCATTTCTGGCTTCTGTCGGTGTGCGGCAATCTGCTTGACGATTGCGCTGCCGACGATCACTCCATCGGCAATGGCCGCAACCTTGGCCGCGTCTTCTGGCGTCGCGACTCCAAATCCGACCGCCACGGGCACGTTCGTGACCCTCCTAATTTTCTCGACGTTCTTACTCACATCAGCCAGGTTGGGCAGTTTCGCGCCGGTGATGCCTGTCAGCGACACGTAATAGACAAAGCCCTGTGACTGGCGCGCCACAAAGGTCCGTCGTTCTGCCGTACTCGTGGGAGCAAGAAGATAAATCAGTGGAAGCCCAGCCGCGGCAGCCGGCCCTTTGAGCGGGCCTGCTTCATCCGGCGGCATGTCAGGCAAAATGAGCCCGTCGACACCGGCCTTGGCGGCCTCCTGGCAGAACCGTTCAGGACCGAAGGCGTGAATACTATTGTAATAGGCCATCAAGACCAGTGGTATCTGTGTCCTAGCCCTTAGGCCGGTGACCATGGAAAGAATCGCTCGAAGCGATGTTCCACTGCGCAAGGCTCGTTCTGCCGCCTGTTGGATCACGGGTCCATCGGCGATGGGATCGGAAAATGGAACACCCAGCTCAATGATATCGGCACCGGCCTGCTCTAACTCCACGACAAGTTGTTCGGTCTCTCGCAATGAGGGGTCGCCTGCCATCACATAGGTGATGAGGGCCTTCTCACCTTTCTGCCGAAGCTGTGCAAAGGTACGGTCGAGCTTCGAGGTCACAGCGTGATCCCTCGCATGTTGGCGATCTGCTGGACGTCTTTATCCCCACGACCCGACAAATTCACAACTAGAATCTGGCTCTTCTTCATCGTAGGCGCAACCTTCACCGTGTGAGCAATGGCATGGGCGCTTTCGAGGGCCGGCATAATCCCCTCTTCCCTGGCCAATAGATCGAATGCTGCCATGGCTTCGTCGTCGGTCACTGAGGTGTATTCAGCTCGCCCTTGATCCCGCAAATAACTGTGCTCGGGACCGACCGCCGCATAATCCAACCCGGCTGAAACCGAATGTGTCAGATTCACTTGTCCATCGTCACCCTGAAGCAGATAGGTCATGGTGCCTTGCAAGACGCCCGGCTTTCCTCCGGCAAAACGCGCGGCATGCTTTCCGCTCGCGACGCCCATGCCGCCGGCTTCGACGCCGATCATCTTCACCTTCTTGTCCCGGATGAACGCATGGAAGAGTCCTATGGCATTGCTGCCCCCGCCGACGCAGGCAATCAGGCAATCCGGCAACCGGCCCTCTGCCGCAAGAATCTGCCGCCTCGCTTCACGTCCGATGATGGATTGGAAGTCCCGAATCATCATCGGATAGGGATGGGCTCCGAGCACTGAGCCGAGAATGTAGTGGGTCGTGCGGATATTCGTCGTCCAATCCCGCATGGCTTCGCTAATGGCATCCTTGAGCGTGCGGCTTCCCGCATCGACCCCAGTGACGGTCGTGCCGAGCAATCTCATCCGGAAGACGTTCAGCGCCTGGCGCCGCATGTCATCGGTCCCCATGTACACTTCACATTGGAGCCCGAACAGCGCCGCGACGGTCGCTGTCGCCACCCCATGTTGCCCGGCTCCGGTTTCAGCGATGATGCGTGGCTTCTTCATTCGCCTGGCCAGAAGCCCTTGCCCGATCGCGTTGTTAATTTTGTGGGCCCCGGTATGACACAGGTCTTCGCGCTTTAAATAGATCTTCGCTCCACCCAACCGCTTCGTGAGTCGTTGTGCAAAGTAGAGCGAGGTGGGACGTCCGGCGTATTGCTTCAAATAATAGGCGAGCTCGGACTGGAAGCCCCTGTCCTTTTTCACCAGGGCATATTCTTGTTCCAATTCAAGCAGGGCAGGCATGAGTGTTTCAGGAACATAGCGTCCGCCATACGCGCCAAATCGACCTTGTTTGTTGGGAACAGAACCCATCGCAGTCCTCATGTTTGTATTGTCGAGCGAGACTGGCTGAACGGGCGAGACGAGGTAGTCGTCCAATCTATCCCTGTCGCGCACTTCTCGCATGTCTCGCGCTTCACGCGCCGACGCAGTATAGACGGGCTCATGTCAGCGAGACAACCTTAGCCGCTCTAATGAATGCCCGCACTTTCTCGTGGTCTTTCTTGCCAGGCGCCCGTTCAACGCCGCTGCTTACATCCACACCGTACGGTTGTACCGCCTGGATGGCCTTCGTGACATTGTCCGGGGTGAGCCCCCCGGCCAGAAGAATATTCGCTGCCTTGGCTGCTTCTGCTGCCAGTTGCCAATCGATCACCTGACCAGTGCCTCCATAGGCCTGCTCGGAAAAGGCATCCAGGACGAACCCTCGAACACCGGCCCGACCACGATACTCCGCCAAGGCGAGAAACGTGCTTCGATCTTTCACACGCAACGCTTTCAGGATAGTACGGCCCAACTCTTTGCAATAGATCGCCGATTCATTTCCGTGCAACTGTGCGATTTCGAGTCCACAGTCGTCCATCAAACTCCGAACCACTTGTTGGTCTTCGTCGACGAACACACCGACCGGTATGACCAAAGGAGGCAGATTCATAATGATCTGCCTGGCCAGAGTAGGCTCGATATACCGGGGGCTTTTCCGATAGAACACAAACCCCAAAGCATCGGCCCCCGCTTCGACTGCCACGGCAGCATCCTCGGCGTTGGTAATCCCACAAATTTTGACTTTAGGTGTATAGGCCATCTCAACCTACATTATTCACGAAGACTTCTACTGCAACCGCCGATACGCCGCTTCGACAAGCCTGACGGCGGGCGGGCTCGCCGCTCAGTCGGTCAACATACTGTTTCAAGTATGCCTCCCTCCCTCACGACTCCGCGCGCCCGTCTCGCTTGGCGTCTCGGCGGTTTCGTCACGAACTCTCGTGAATAATGCAGGTTATGCATGCGACGGAGCCGGCACTCCTCGTAACTCACGAATCTTCTCCCCGATGTCATCGGCGCGAATGAGCGATTCTCCGACGAGCATGGCATGGATACCTGCTTCAACCAATTGCACGACATCGGCGCGCTGGTGGATGCCGCTTTCGCTGACGATCAGCTTACCTGGCGGAATCCGTTTCGCCAAGCGCAGTGTGATGGTCAGATCGGTCGTGAAGGTCTTCAGATCTCGGTTGTTGATACCGATCAGCCTCGCCTCCGGAAGTCGCTCCAATACCCTATCGAGTTCGCGCTCGTGATGGGTCTCGATAAGCACGTCCAGGCTTAACCCCTTGGCAAGCGCATAGAAGTCGATCAGTTGCTGCCGTTCAAGCCCGGCGACGATCAAGAGGACTGCATCGGCCCCGTAGGCTCGCGCTTCGTAAAACTGGATCTCATCGACCATGAACTCTTTATTCAAGATGGGCATGGGCACCGACTGTTTGATCTCTCGGAGATAGTCGAGGCTCCCCTGAAAAAAGTCCTTGTCGGTTAACACAGATAGCGCCGAAGCGCCATGGACATGATAGGCCTTGGCAATTTCGAGATAGTCGAACCGCTCAGAAAACTCAGGGCGGAGTAGGCCAAGACTGGGTGAGGCTTTTTTCACTTCGGCAATCAGCGAAGGACTGCCAGCCGTCTTCGTGGCTTCGAGGGTCGTGGCAAAGCCAAGTGGACCTGGCGCATCTTGGATCTTCGCCTTCAGCTCGGAGAGGTAGCCCCGGCTTTGCTTGCGCCGGAGTTCCGCTTTCTTATGCTCAAGAATACGAGAAAGAATCACAATAGCGTCAGCCCTTATTCGTACAGGCGATGAGCCGGGCCATTTTCTCGGCCGCGGCGCCAGAATCGATCACCTGGCCTGCCAAGAGAAACCCCTCTTGAAGGGTTGCCGCCTTGCGCCCTGCAACAAGGGCCGGCGCGGCATTCAAACAGACGATGTCCCGTTTTGGCCCCTTCCGCCCTTGGAGAATGTCGCGAGTCATCGCAGCATTCTCTTGCGGAGTCCCTCCGATCAGCTGTTTAGCTGGGACCATTGCCAGTCCGAATTCTCCCGGGTCCAGAAGATAGTTCGAGAGAACACCCCCCTTGGCCTCAGAAATCTGCGACTTTGTCGTGAGGGTGATCTCATCGAGCCCATCCATCCCATGGACGACAAAACAATGTTGCGACCCCAAACGCATAAGCACATTGCCCAGCAGGGAGGTTAATCGACTTTCGTAGACGCCGAGCACTTGAATGGTGGCTCCCGCAGGATTGGTCAGCGGACCCAAGAGATTCAACATCGTTCGAATGCCCATCTCTTGTCTTGGGCCGGCACAATGTTTCATGGCTCCATGATAGAGCGGGGCGAAGAGAAAGCCGATCCCGACCTCATTGATACAATCGGCCACACGTTCAGTCGGCAGATCGATCTTGACCCCGAGGGCTGAGAGGACGTCCGCACTCCCTGACCTGGACGACACAGAGCGGTTGCCGTGCTTTGCCACAGTCAAGCCTGCACCTGCAAGGACAAGCGCCGCTGTGGTGGAAATATTAAAGGTGTTGGCCCCATCTCCGCCCGTGCCGCACGTATCCACAACCAGGGGATCTCCGATTGCAATGCGAACGGCTTTGGCACGCATAGCCCGCACGGAGCCGGCAATTTCCTCGACGGTTTCTCCCTTCAGCCGGAGCCCCATCAAGTAGGCGGCAATTTGGGCTTGAGTGGCCGCGCCGTCCATGATCTCGAGCATCACCGATTCGGCTTCTTGTTCGGTGAGGGAGGAGCGGTCGGCAAGTTTAGCAATCGCGTCTTTGATCATGGATGGGAAACCTGGCGGGCCACGCTACAGTTTAAGAAAGTTGCGGAGGAGGTCCTTCCCCGCCGTCGTGAGGATCGATTCCGGATGAAACTGCACCCCTTCGATCCCCAATGATCGATGGCGCAATCCCATGATTTCTCCCTCAGCCGTTTCAGCGGAGATTTCAAAACAGGACGGCAGCGTGTCTCGCTTCACGATCAGAGAGTGGTAGCGGGTTGCCTCAAAAGGAGTCGGTAGCTGATGGAAGATCGTTTTCCCGTCATGTTGGATCTTCGACGTTTTGCCATGCATCAACCGTTCGGCTCGGACGACTTCGCCGCCGAACGCTACCGCCAGAGACTGATGACCGAGACAGACGCCCAAAAGTGGAAGACGTCCGCCAAAATGCTGGACTGTCTCGACCGATACGCCCGCTTCCACCGGCGTGCAGGGTCCCGGAGAAATGACGATGCGGCTGGGTCGTAGAGACTCGATCTGATCAATCGTAATCTTATTATTGCGGAATACTCGAACGTCTTCACCCAGTTCCCCAAAATATTGCACGAGGTTGTAGGTGAAGGAATCATAGTTGTCGATCATCAACAGCATGGTAGCCCGTGACGTGTGATGCGTGATGCGTGATGAGTTAAGGAATCTTTCCGTCTAACTCTTCACAGATCACTCATCACCAATCACCCCTTTTTATTCCAGTCCCTGCTCGGCCAATTCGACGGCTTTCATCATGGCTTGAGCCTTATTGCAGGTCTCTTCATACTCGTGTTCAGGATTCGAATCGGCTACGATGCCGGCTCCGGCTTGAATGAAGGCCTGGTGTTTTTTTACGACGACCGTCCGGATATTAATGCACATGTCCATGTTGCCGGAGAAACTAAAGTAGCCCACCGCGCCGGCATAGGGACCGCGCCGTGTGGGTTCAAGTTCATCGATGATCTGCATCGCTCGAATCTTCGGCGCACCGGAGACCGTGCCGGCAGGGAAGCAGGCACGCAACACGTCGTACGAGGTCTTCGATTCATCCAGTTGCCCTGTCACATTCGACACAATGTGCATCACATGCGAATACCGCTCGACGTGCATGAGCGAATCCACCTTGACCGAGCCTGGTTTTGCCACACGGCCGACATCGTTCCGCCCAAGATCGACGAGCATCACATGCTCGGCCCTTTCCTTTTCATCAGCCAATAGTCGCTGTTCCATCTGTTGATCTTCGTCAACATTGACGCCACGGCGGCGTGTGCCGGCAATGGGGCGGACGGAAATAACGCCGTTTTCGCAACGGACGAGCGTCTCAGGAGAAGAGCCAACCAGTTCGACCCCCGCAATGCGGAGGTAATACATATAGGGAGAGGGATTCACCACTCGCAACGCGCGATAGAGCTGCAACGGCGACGCCTGCACATTGGTCTCCCATCGCTGGGATACGACTGCCTGCACGATGTCGCCGGCCCGAATGTATTCCTTCGTTCGCACGACAATCTTCTCAAAGTCTGCTTTGCTCATGTTCGCCGTAAAGGTCACCGGCTTGCGGCGGCGATGCGGACGCGTTCGGCGGAGCGGACGTCTGAGCCTCGTAATCATGCGTTCGATCCGTTCCGTTGCCGAACGGTAGGCAACCTTGATGCCGCGCTCTCCTTTTGCGGTAACATGGGCGGTGGCCACGACTTTAATCTTCTGAGCCACATTGTCAAAGATCAGCATCGTATCGGTGAACAGGAAGGCAAAGTCCGGCAGATTGAGCGAGTCCTTCTGCCGAGCAGCAAGGTCCTCGAACGTGCGCACCATGTCATAGCCCAGATATCCGACGGCGCCGCCGACGAAGGGGGGAAGGTCCGGCACGGTCACGGGGCGATAGCCGTCCATCATCTCCCGCAGACGTTCGAGAGGATTCCCACAGCTAGCAATACGCTTCTTGCGCGTGCCCTGCACGACAAGAAGGTCGCCCCGATCCTCGTAGACGACGATGGGTGAACCACTGCCGAGAAAGGAGTAGCGCGCCCATTTCTCACCACCCTCAATGGACTCTAGGAGGTAGGCTGAGGGGCCATGATCGATTTTGGCAAAAGCAGAAACGGGAGTCTCATAGTCTGCGAGGATCTCTCGATAGAGAGGAACGAGATTACCCTCTCCGGCATACTGACGAAATTGGTCGAAACTGAGTGAGTATTGCGGCGGGGCCATATGGCCGTCCTATTACTCTTGGCCCACAATGAGCTTCTGTCCTACCTCGATAATATCGTCAGGAAGCTTGTTCCACTTTCTGACCTTGTCCACCGGAATGCCATACCGCCGACTAATCCGATAGAGCGTTTCGCCAGGCCTCACAACATGAACTGCGGGCGATCCCACGCCTCCCAACAACGAATCTGTTGGCCTGGGCACAGCAGAAGCATTCGGGGCCATCCCAGGAGCCGATGCGCTCAGATCCAGAGCATCGGAGATCGGTTCAACCGGCAGTGCCTTACTCTTTGGCGTGAGCTTGCGCTTCATATCGGCCTTGGCTTTGCGTTCCAGCAGCGCAGATTCCTTCATGGCCTCGGCTTCTTCCTGTACGCGGGCCATTTGTTCCCGAGTGGTTTGTAACTGTGCCGTCAGTTCCCGACTCCTGGCTTCATACTCCATCAACTCACTTCTGCTCCGCTTCACTTCACTATCGAGCTCGCCGGTGCGCTTTTCTTCCTGGGCCAAAAGGCGTTGAAAATTCAGGCTGCGCGCCTTTTCGGCATCGTATTTTTCTGCCATGACACATCCGCTCAGCAACAGCCCTCCGCAGACAACGGTGATGATTCGGTAGCTGGAACTTGGCCTCAACTTGCTCATGCAATTCTCCCCTTTCATGGATACTTCCTTTGACAATCGTGAGGGACTTTCCTCCCACGGCAAAGGGTAGCCAATAGCTGCCTGTCAATGAAAAATCGATACAACTGGTTGCGTTACAATAATGTCTATCGCCCTGAAAGTCAAAGCGAATATGGCGCCTTTGCCGTTTGACCAACTCCCTAGCCCTATGGTACGGTCGGAACCGTCATTTCCTCTGTTCGTCACCATCCAGCCCTATGGCCCACGCCGACATTCTTGCCAGACTGATTACCCTCAGAGATGAAATCAGGCGCCACGACGATCTGTACTATGTCAAGGATCGCCCGGAGATTTCCG
>JANNXZ010000332.1:0-3514 GCA_031409835.1 Nitrospirota bacterium | reverse complement strand
CCGGAGATCCCTGTTCTCTGCCAGTGCCATCTTGATCAAGCCCTGCAACTGCTCATCACGCAGCAGATCCCACCAGGGAAGATTGGCCAGGGAGGGGATATCGGACGATCCTTCCGCCATCCTGAACGCGGTAGTGTCTTCTGTCTTGGGTCGTTGATAGTCAGGCCCCATCGAACAGGACAGGAGGAGACAGGACAATCCGATGGCCAATACCGTACGCACGTTAGGGTTCATCCTCCAGCGACAACCGTGGGGCAGCCGGTGGGCTAGGGGCCACGACCGTCAGCGACTTACGCTGGCTCAACTTGCGAATGAGCACATAGAACAGCGGCACGAAGAAGATCGCCAGGAACGTGGCGGCAATCATTCCGCCCATGACACCGGTCCCGATGGACTGACGGCTTGCCGACCCAGCTCCCGTCGCCCAGACCAACGGACCCATGCCGAAGATAAAGGCCATGGAGGTCATGATAATCGGACGGAACCGCAACCGGGCCGCTTCCAGCGCTGCCTCGATCAATGGGCGTCCCGCTTCATAACGGGTGTTGGCAAACTCGACGATGAGAATCGCATTCTTCGCGGCCAGGCCGATCAAGGTGACCAGTCCAATCTGGAAGTAGATGTCGTTTTCAAATCCGCGCATCCACACGGCAGAGAGCGCGCCGAAAATCGCAAAGGGCACGGCTAGAATCACCGCGAAGGGGACAACCCAGCTCTCGAACTGCGCCGCCAGCACGAGAAACACCATCAAGAGGCCGATCCCGAATACATAGCCGGATTGGCCGCCTACTCGCCGTTCCTGAAACGAAATGTTGCTGTAGTCGATCGCGTAGCCTTGCGGAACGAGCACCTCTTTGCCCACACGTTCGAGCGCTTCCAGCGCCTGCCCCGAACTGTGGCCGGGAGCGGCCGCGCCCAACACCAGCGCGGTATTGTACCCGTTGAAGTGGTTCACAGGATCCGGTCCGCTCTGAAACTCCGCCGTCACAACGGTATCGAGGGGAATCATGTTCGTACCCTGGGCGGTCTGAGCCCGCACGTAGATCCTCGAAAGATCCTGCGGGGTGGCCCGGAACTCCGCGTCGGCCTCCGTCTGCACATGGTAGACACGACCGAACTTCACAAAGTCGTTGATATAGAAATTGCCGAAGTACGCCTGCAACGTGTCGAAGATGTCTGAAATCGGTATCCCCAGAGCCTTCGCCCGCTCGCGGTTCACATGGGCAAACAGTCGCGGCGAGGAGACACGGAAATTCGTTCCGACTCGGCCGATCGCCGGTTCCTTCTGCGCCCGTTCGACGAATTGCTGTGCGACCGCCGCGAACTTTTTGAAATCTCCACCGCTGGGATCCTGCAACTGTGCTGAGAATCCCCCAGCCGCGCCCACGCCCTCGATGGCCGGCGCATTGAATGCCAGCAGCAGCGCTTCCGGAATCTTTGCGAACTCGGCGTAGGCTGCACCGACCATTGCCTGCGCCTGGTACTGCGGTTCAGGACGCTCGTCCCAGGGGATCAAGGGCACAAACATCGTCGCTGAATTCGGTCCTCTGGTGCCAAAGACGAAATTTTGACCGGTAAGGGAATCAGTTGAAAAAACTGCCGGGTTCGCCTGAAAAAACCGTTCAATCCGTTCAAGGACCGCATCGGTTCGCTGCTTCGACGCCCCGTCAGGCAACTGCGCCACCACAATGAAGTAGCCTTGATCTTCCTCCGGCAAAAAACTCTTGGGGAGTTTTTCAAAAAGGCCCAGCGACACCACGATAAGACAACCGAAAGCCAACATGACCAACACCGGCCTCGCCACAAGCTTGCCGACAGATCTCGTGTATCCCTTTTGTGTCCAGCCAAACGTCCGGTCAAAAATGGCCCAGAACCCGCCCCGCACTGCATGCCGCGGAGTGAGCACCAACGCGCAGAGCGCCGGGCTGAGGGTGAGCGCCACAAACCCCGACACAATCACCGAGATGGCGATCGTCGCGGCAAACTGCTTGTAGAGCGCTCCGGTGATCCCGCCGATAAAACCGACTGGGACGAAGACAGACACCAGCACCAACACGATCGCGATGATCGGCGCCGTGACTTCGCTCATGGCCCGCTTGGCCGCATCTTTGGCCGATAGACGATCTTCGCGCATATGACGCTCGACGTTTTCCACGACCACGATGGCGTCGTCCACGACGATCCCGATGGCAAGGACCATCCCGAATAGGGTGATCGTATTGATCGAGAATCCCAATGCGTACAGTCCGGTGAAGGTGCCGATCAACGACACCGGCACGGCAACCAATGGAATGATGGTGGCGCGCCAACTTTGGAGAAATAGATACACCACGAAGACGACCAGGACCATGGCCTGCGCTAAGGTCTTCACCACTTCTTGGATCGAGACTTCGATGAAGCGCGTGGTGTCGTAGGACAGTTCGTAGGACACGCCGGGCGGAAAGTCCTTCGCGAGCTCGTCCATCTGTGCGCGCGCACGGCGAGCCATATCGAGCGCATTGGCTCCCGGGGAAAGGAAGGTCAAGATGAAGGTGGTGGGCTTGCTGTTCCAGCGCCCCTCAAGAGCATAGGATTGGGCGCCCAGTTCGATGCGCGCGACGTCCTTCAACCGGACAGTAGAACCGTCCGGCAAGGCACGAACGATCAGCTCCTCGAAGTCCTTCACCTCGGTCAGCCGCCCCTTCGTGATAATCGGAATGGTCAGCTCGGTACCCTTCGGCGCCGGCTCCCGCCCGATAGTCCCGGCCGGATAATCCCGGTTCTGCTCACGGACGATGGCTGTGATGTCGCTTGGGATCAGGCCCAGCTTCGCCATGTGCAAGGGATTGAGAATGATCCGCATGCTGTAGTTCTGCTGGCCAAACACCACCGCATCCCCGACGCCTTTGACCCGCTTCAGGTCGTCGACCAGCCGGAGCGTCGCGTAGTTCGAGAGATAGATGGCGTCGTGCCGGGGATCGGTCGACTTCAAGACGATAACCTGGACCAGACTCGGGGATACTTTCTTCACGGATATACCCAGCCGTATCACTTCCGTCGGCAGCAACGGCTCCGCAAGCTTTTCACGGTTCTGGGTTTGGACTTGGGCAATGTCGGGATTGGTACCAACCTCAAACGTCAGCTTGATGGTCACGTGCCCATCGTTACTGCTGGTCGATTCGAAATAGAGTAAATTATCGATGCCGGGGAGGGTCACTTCAATCGGTCGAGCCACGGCCTCAGCCGCCACCTCGGCGCTGGCGCCGGGATAATCCGCATCGATCTGCACCACCGGCGGAGTGATGTCCGGAAACTGCGCGATCGGCAGGAACTGCATGGACAGCAGCCCCATCACGACGATCACGATGGACACGACCGAGGCCAGGATCGGCCGTTCGATAAAGACATTCAATGTCACGAATGATCCTTATTGGGACGTGGGGGGGACTGAATTCGCAGCCGTCGCACCGGTTGGATTCCATGGAACAGCTTTCACCGGGGCGCCGGGACCGATCTTCATGAGGCCATTGACGAC
>JANNXZ010000331.1:0-1842 GCA_031409835.1 Nitrospirota bacterium | reverse complement strand
GGCACCGGCAAAGAACTCTTTGCCCAGGGGATCCATGCCGCCGGCCCCAGATCCAAAGGCCCGTTCGTAGCACTCAATTGTGCCGGCATTCCCGAACACCTCCTCGAATCGGAATTGTTCGGACATCAGCGCGGCGCCTTTACTGATGCGAAGCAGGCCAAACCTGGACGATTCCAACAAGCGGAAGGCGGCACACTCTTCCTCGATGAAATCGGTGAGATGAGCCCGTCTGCGCAGGCGAAGCTCTTACGCGTCTTGGAAAATCACCAAGTCGATCCGCTGGGCGACACACAGAGCATCCATGTGGATATTCGCGTGATCGCAGCCACAAACGAAGATTTGCCGGCTCAGATCAAAGCCGGGAGATTCCGCCTCGACCTTTACTACCGGCTGAACGTCTACCAACTGCGCATCCCGCCGCTCCGCGAACGACCCGAAGATATCGAACCAATCCTGACCTCCTTCTTGGAAGTCGCCCGCCGCGATCATGGCTGTCGCATCAAAGGCATCACCCAACCTGCGCTAGCCACCTTGCAAGACCACGACTGGCCCGGCAATGTACGGGAGCTGCACAACGTAGTCGAAGGGCTCACCATCACATGTAAAGACGAGATGATCCAACCGGAACACCTCCCTGTCTCACTGCGAGATACCCAATCGGCGGGAACAAACGGAGAGATCGAAAAGACATCGCTCCTAGCCTTCGGCCTCTCAGCTCAGGAGATGGAAAAGAAACTGCTAAAGGAAGCACTGCAACGCACAGGCGGCAATATTTCCGAAGCCAGCCGCCTCCTCAAGATCACCCGGAATACGCTCAGGTATCGCATAGCGAAGTACCAGCTCTGATCGGATGCTGAAACAAGGAGGGGATGGAGCCTGATGATCTTCTGTGCTCGCGCAACGCGCGGCTTAAGAAAGCCCTCGTTGGACGCGCGCAGTAGAATCTCAATCAGCCCCCATCCCTGAAGAGATAACGAGCGAGCTTGGAAGGATCATTTATTATCTCGTTCGACGCACGGAATTGAGGATCGACCAGGCCGCCCGTTTGAGAGAGAATGAAAAACCGTTGCGGCCCCTTTGGATAGCCAGTTTGAGCATCCTCACCGGCACCCCATTTGTTCAACCCGCAACCCTATTGACCGCCCCTTGCCAATGTCCTGAATTTAGGACATACTGCGCCTGTGAAGTCGATCACGTTTCACCCTAAGGCGCTGGCATTCATTCGAAGCCAATCGCCAACGATCAAGCGGGAGATCGGCGAAGCACTCCGTGATGTTCAGAAAGGTATCAGTCTGGGCCTGCCTCTCAGTAGGCCGATGCCCACAGTGGCATCAGGTGTTCACGAGCTCAGAGTTAGGAGCGCAACGACCGTCGTACGAGTGTTCTACTTTGCAAAAGTGGCTGACACGATCGTGGTGTTCCACGGATTCCAGAAGAAGACCCAAAAGACACCTACACATGAAATCGCCGTCGGCCAACAGCGACTCAAGGAGGTGTTGGATGGCTATGTCTAAGACCCGCAAGAGTGTGACCGTTCGGACCGCCGAAGACCTTGGACGTGCTTTGGGTTTGTCCACGGCTGATACCGCCGAAATGGAGTTTCGCTCAGAGCTCACCGTCGCACTGGCAAAAATCATTCAAGCAGGACGGCTTACCCATGCCGAGATTGCGAAGTGCGCTGGCACGTCGAGAACACGAGTAACCGCGATTGCGAATGGAAACACCCACGGCGTGTCAACCGATGTACTCATTCGAGTTCTCGCCGCGACGGGCTATCGCGCTGAAGTTAGAGTAAAGAAGGCCGCTGCATAGGACGGGTAGCCTGGATGGTCCCTTTCGCTC
>JANNXZ010000330.1:0-2485 GCA_031409835.1 Nitrospirota bacterium | reverse complement strand
CATCCTCACATTCGCCGGCCTGCTGACCCTTCTGGGGGGCTACGCCTTCCGTACGATTTCGATCGACGCGTTTCCCGATGTGACGAGTGTGCTCGTGCAAATCGTGACGAAAGCGCCTGGCTTGTCCCCCGAAGAGATGGAACGGCTGGTGACCTTTCCCATCGAACAACAAGTCACCGGGGTTCCGCATCTGACGGATCTACGCTCGCTCACCAAAGTCGGGCTGTCGTTGATTACGGTGGTGTTCGACGACCATATGGACATCAACCTTGCCCGCCAACTCGTGCTCGAACGGCTAATCGAAGTGCGGGAGAATTTGCCGCCCGGGTCTGAACCGATGATGATGCCGAACAGCACCGGACTGGGGGAGGTGTATCAGTACTATCTGGAAGGCCCTGCGCATGCCGGTCTGGACGCCGCTGGAATGGAACACGAATTGATCGAGCAGCGAACCGCGGTGGACTGGATCATCCGGCCGTTGCTCAAGGGCGTTCCTGGAGTGATCGATGTCAACTCGCAAGGCGGGTATGTCAAACAGTACCAGGTGCTCGTCGAGCCTGAACTGTTGCGCAAATACGATCTCTCATTGCGCGAGGTATTCGCCGCTGTGGCAAACAACAACGCGAATGCCTCGGGCAACGTACTGGAGACCTATGCCGAAAAGTACATTGTCCGTGGCGTGGGGATGATCCGGAAACTGAGCGACATCGAGGACATCGTCGTCAAGGAAGCGGGCGGCACTCCCGTGCATATTCATGACGTCGCCCAAGTACAGATCGGCCATGCCATTCGCCATGGCGCGGTCGTCTTGAACGGTGAGCGCGAGGTGGCGGCAGGAATCGTGCTCATGCTGCGCGGTGGGAATGCCCGCGACGTCGTGGAGGGCATCAAAAGCAAGATTGCCGAGATAGAGGATAGGGGGCTGCTGCCTGCAGGATGGAAGATCGTTCCCTTTTACGATCGCATTGAATTGATCTCCGCCGCCCTGAAGACCGTCTATAAGGCGCTGGGGGAGGGTATTCTCCTGGTGGTGGTCGTGCTGTTTCTGTTCCTGGGCGATACCAGGAGCGCCTTGATTGTGGCGGCGACACTCATCTTGACCCCGCTTGTGACGTTTTTCGTGATGGACCGGTTCGATCTCACGGCCAATCTGATGTCCTTGGGTGGGTTGGCCATCGCCATTGGCATGATGGTCGATGCATCTGTGGTGCTGGTGGAAAACATCCATCGGCATCTGTCGGATCCCCGTCACCAGGGCCTGCCGCGACTGGCCGTCATCCTCAATGCCGCTCGGGAGGTTGCCCGTCCCGTGGTCTTCGGCATTATCATCATCATCATCGTCTTCATGCCCATCCTCTCGTTTCAAGGCATGGAAGGCAAAATGTTCAAGCCGATGGCCTATACCATCATGATTGCCATGATTGTGTCGCTCGTTCTGTCAGTCACGTTGTCGCCGGTGTTGTGTTTGCTGACTTTGCGGGCAGGGCACGCCGACGCCGAGCCCTGGGTGCTCCGATGGGCCAAGCGTCTCTATCTTCCTCTGCTGCGCTGGGCATTAGGACATCGGACCATGGTGCTGACAACCACTGGACTCATGTTGGCAGGAAGTATTGCGCTCTTTCCATTTTTGGGATCGGAGTTTGTCCCCATCCTGAATGAAGGCACGATGGCCCCCATCACGATCCGCTTGCCGAGCATTTCGTTGGAACAATCGATCAAGATCGAAAAGGAGGTGCAGAAAGCGGTGCTGGAGTTTCCCGAAGTGCAGATGATGGTGTCAAAAATTGGACGCACGGAATTGGCGAACGACCCGCAAGAGCCGAACGAAAGCGATTCCGTTGCGATGTTGCATCCGATTGATACCTGGACGACAGCTCCCACCATGGCGGGGTTGAAAGAGCGAGTCCGCGAGCGGTTGGCGCTGGTGCCAGGGGCCAACTATCTGATCAGTCAGCCGATCCAGCAACGGGTGGACGAACTGATTTCTGGGGTGCGCGCAGAAGTGACAGTCAAATTGTTCGGGCACGACCTGGAGGAGCTGCGTCGCACGGGGAACGAGATCGCCGCTGTTCTCGGTACAATTCGTGGCGTCAAAGATTTGAAGATCGAACAACTCTTCGGCCAGCCGTACATTACGATCGATATCGATCGGGGCAAGATCGCCCGGCACGGCATCAACGTCTCGGATGTGCGAGAGGTCATCGCCACCGCGATCGGAGGAGAAGCCGCAACCAGGGTGTATGAAGAGAATCGCCGGTTCAATTTGGTCGTGCGGTTTCCGGAACAGTATCGGAACAGCATCGAGACGATCGGGAACATTCGACTGACGGATGGCAGTGGGGCCTTCATTCCCCTCAGCGATCTCGGCGTCATCCAGATGCACGAGGGACCAGGGCGTATCAACCGCGATCATCTCCAGCGGTATCTGCCGGTCAGTTTCAATACCCACGGACGGGACATCGGAAGCATTGTGGCTGAGGCGCAG
>JANNXZ010000329.1:0-3021 GCA_031409835.1 Nitrospirota bacterium | reverse complement strand
TTGGTCGAGTCGTATCTGATTACGTTTTGACAAATAATGAAAGAATACCGCCAAGAGAACGCCGATAACTAAATCCACAAGCAGGAAAAGCGTTGGCGAGAGATCGCACCGTCGGCTGTAGTCAAATCGTCCACAGGTAGGATCGTCCGGACCAGAACCGAACACGAGATAGGGAACGAACGTCCCTGAGACAAATCCTGCAAAAATTACCGCTGCTATAACTTTAGGTTTCTTACACAACTCCAAGATAGGCATGGGCATGAATTTGTGAACTGCCATGATCTATTCCCGAGCATTGAAGGCTAATTTCGGGAACAGTATTCTTAATTTATTTGGAAAGCAACTATCGAGGCGGGGGCGCGGTTGCGATAGACTCAACGTGCAGGCGGGTTCTATCCCGATATCCTGGGCGGTTGAGTGAAGAGGTGTTCCGTCTGTTGCTGCCTGTCTAGCCTCCGCCGCTGGCCTGGATTGTGACCGCTCGATGTAGTTTAAGATATCCGCTCTGGCCTCGGCTCTCGCCTGGTAGTGCTGGCGATTCACGCGTTCGCGTTCAAGCACCCCAAAGAAGCTCCCAGCCGCCGCGTTGTCGGCGCAGCTGCCCGCGGCACCCATGCTGCAGATCGCATGATGCGCCTCCAGGAACCGTTGGTCCTCCTCTGAAGTAAAGCGACAGCCCCGATCCGAGTACAGAATGACCGTAAGTCAATACTCATGTCTGACCCCAAAATGTCTTGAAAGTGGATGCGCTGCAACCTCAAAGTGTGCTGCTGGCGGGATTCGTTAGTCTGGGCTATGCGGCGATGCTGTTGGTGAAGGGCATTGGGCTCTGGCTGGAACTTTCCTGGGCTGCGTATCTGACGGTGGTATCGACGAGCCTACTGCTTCCGTTCGAGCTCTACGAAGTCATTGAACAGGTGTCGATACTTCGAGTCGGCGTGCTGCTGTTGAATCTGGTTATTGTGCTCTACCTTATCAGCCAATTGAGGCGCCATACCTTGCGCTCACAGGCGCGTCACCCAAGACAGGACTCTGTTGCCTGATTGTGCCAGGAATGTCTAGACCCTAGGTCGCTGTCTCGCCAGCCGACCGCCGGTCAATTTCTCTGGTAGACTTGTCCTTGTGCGAGCCTCCAGCTCAAGGAAGAAGCGACATGGAATCTGAAGATCACTACATCAAGGCGAGTCGGTATGATCTCAAGGCTCAGTCCCACAATCGCTGGGTATTTCACCGTGAGGTAGTGGCGCGACCATGGCACGCGCTTGCTTGTGCAATTGGCATGAGCATTCTTGGGCTGAATGCCGCCTTCAATCTGGTCGATACTCCTGGATGGAATAGCCATCCTTGGATGGGATGGCTCTTGGGCGTGGTTGCGTTGCTGTTCGTATGTTATTTTCTCATTTGTGCCGTGTTAGGTTGGCAGGCACCACCTGCACGTTCGCACGAGACACAGTCGTAAAGAAAAAGCAGAAATAATCTTAATCTGAACCGCCGCCTTGGCTTCGGTAGTCTCTTCCTGCTGCCCGCCTCTGATCCTCGTCACTCGCATCGCATGTAGCTTCTGAAACGCTTCACAAGCGCGCGGTGTTGTGCGATGTCGCAACGAACCGTCCGAATCGTGCAAGCTAGCTCTTTGTGGGAGACAGATCGTCGACCAAGTTTCGGAAGGTCTCGTTCTTCATGAAGCGCTGAAAGGATGAGTTCTGGCGTGGATCGGGCATTCCCTTGTCGCTAGGATTCTGATTCTTGCGATGGCGAAACGCTATTGTGAGCGACTGCATAGCATGATCGAGGTCGTTCATTTCTGCAAATGTGCAGGCCAGATTATAGTGGAACATAGGATAAGTGGGATCGGCCTGTATTCCTTCTTGAAACGTAGATCTTGCTTCTTTGAGACGGCCGGTCATTCCATAGGCCATGCCTAAATTGTCGATCAAGGTGCGCCAAAGAGTCCGGTCCAGTTGCGGATCGGTTTTTTCAAGATCGAACGCTTTTTTATAGGCGGGAATAGCTTGGGCGTATTTGTTCTGTCGATAGAGCGCGTTTCCCATATCGAGTAACTCCCTGCTGTTGGGAGGTTCTGGCGCCGGGATTTGTGGCTTGGGTTGGGGCTGTGTCTGGGTCTGTATCTGGGGCTGTATGATCTTTGTGGGTTCTGGCTGCAAGCGGATGGACTTGAGAATCGATTGAAAGAGCGGCGCATCGGCTGCGGTGTATTGCATTTTCGAAAGTTGGATGTCGGCATAGACGTTGTCGTGTGCCACGCAGGCATACACATATTTCTGGTCCAACCGGACTCCCCTGAACTTGCGCAGGGTATATTCAAGGGTCGGTATTTCGCCTCCGGCGTTGAGTGTAATGTCCTGCCCATGGGCGACTAACGGGCCATCCCGTATCAGTTGGAGCTGTTCCCTGCATCCTTGTGGTGAAACCTGGGTCGGCACTTTCTCAAGGGTGACAGCCACGTTGAGTCCGGTCTTGGGATGTGAGGCTGTGAGATAGCGGCGACCGTCTTCTTTGACCTGGTCGATGTCCTTTTTAAATCCGGCTAAGTCGATTGAAAGTCCCAAGCCCTTTTCAGGCCAGGCCACAAATGTCGGAGGTTCGTCCGTTCCAATAGCAGCCTGTGAGAGGTCAGTGGGCTCTGCCGACGCGAAGGACCAGAGGCTCAAGATGCAAATGGCCAACATCTTTATGGTATCGGCTTGCTTCTTGTGGCTCGTCATGGGCTCTCCTCCGATGGCACGCTGTCTTTCTTGCACAGTCAGTGTAGGACATGACCTGGTTCATCGAAAGAGAATTACTATTTAGGGCAAGCCTAATAGGAGGGCTACGCTGCATCAGCCTCCCCCTCCTAATGTAGGATACCGCTCGCAACCCCTGTCTCGATACAATCCGGCGTCACGGAGATTGTATGGCGCCACCTCATTATTCTCGGACCTATCATCGGTTTCCGCTTTTCTATCCTGTCATTTTCGGTGGGGCTCCATTTGTCGGCGAAGGTATCTTGAGCAATCTATC